>SZOZ01000009.1 GCA_030263455.1 Synechococcales cyanobacterium CNB | reverse complement strand
ACTGTCTGGAGCCGCGAATGCCGACTACGGCAAGCGCGAGCAGAGTCGAAACGATCGCGATGGCGACGAGCATCTCGACGAGGGACATGCCGCGGCACCGAGCAGCTGCCCCGTTCATTTGCTGACCTCGGCAGGTTGTGCTGAGCGTTGTACCCACGGCTTGCCCTCTCGCGATACGGCGAGCACGCCTCCGAGCAGGAGCAGGATCAGCATCAGGCCGTTGCGGACCAAGGCTGCCTGAGCCGAGCGCATCCACTCGGCATGGCGAAGGAGCAGGCCCAGGCAGTCGCAATCCGGAGGGCTTGCGGCTGCCGACTGTACGCCGATCAGAGCGGTATAGAAGGCGAGAAGCCCGCCAGCACAGAACAGCCACGCACGTCTGGACCCGATGCCAAGAAACCAGCCGAGTCCGACGGCGAGTTCCACGATCGGCACGAGCAGGACCGCGCTGCTGCGGATGTAGGAAGGCACGAGCGTCCAGGTCTCCACGGAGCGAGCGAAGCGGTCGAGCTCCACGAGCTTGGTGATCCCCGCGAACATGATGACGATCATAACGGAGCTCGCAAGCATCAAACCGGCGATCGATCGGGCCGCGCATCGTCCATTGCTCATGAAAGGCGCGGCCGGCATGCCTGCCGGGCGAGCCCTTGCGGACCGGATGTCACTCGTTCGAACCCTGGCAGGTCTGGGCTCCCGACGCGATCGTGTCCACGCAGTCGTTCGTGCAGTAGGACACCACACACACATTCTCGATGCACGTCCGGTAGGTGACGTTGCACGTGCCGGCAGGGTTCATCGACTTGTTCTGTCTGCCTGACTGGCCGGGCGCTGCCTCGGTGACGGTCTTGATGTCGATCTCGATATCGACCTCGGTGTTGCAGGGCTGCCCGTCGCAGGTGTTTCCCGTCTGGTTGGTGCAGCCGGCACAGTCGATGAGGTAGGGAACCGTGACCCAGCATGGGACTTGCACCTGACCGATGGCAAGTCCCCCGATCAGGAGGGCGGGCGCGAACCTAGCGGCAGTGAACCACGTTCTTCGTATGCGCACGTTCGTTCCTCCTTCTTCACGATGCAGATCTGCGACGCGCCCACCACAGAACGCCCATGGTCAGGATCGTCGCGACGAGTGCGATCACACCGATCGCCCGCCATGGGGCGCCTCGACTCGTCAACGGGAGCGATTCACCGGCGACTTCGACTTGTCTGAGTCGGCCCTCCTCGTCGCGGATGAGCGTTGCTCCGCTCCGATGGTCGCGCACAGCCGGGGGATCGACACGACCTCGAATCGGGTCCGTCCCGCCCGGCGACGGAATCCGCGTGAGAGCGTCCATGCCACCATTCGGGATCGCGCCCGCTCCCTCGAAGACGATCTGCTGGTCGACACCCGCGGCGCGATACCGGACCAGTGAGGCAACGTGTCTCTGAAGCGTGCTGTCATAGATCCATGAGTCGATCTGCCAACTCGGTCGTGTGCTCGAAGGCGATTCCACGACTTCGACGGACCTGACAAACCCACGACCCATGTCGGGATCCCAGTCGCCGGAGTACCGAACCCGCCGTCGAACGCCTGTCGCCGTTGGTTCGCTCGACGCGATGAAGCTCCAGTGAAGGCCTTGCAGTGTGGGTTCTGCGCGATGCGAAAGGCGCATGGACCCTGCAACGCCCATTCCTCCGTCGAGAAGTTTGGACACGTGCGCGGAGAACGTTGATCGGGACGAGAGGAGTGTTTGTGCGGACGCGGTCTGCGGCTCCGGCTCCGCGATCGTGAGGCCGCGAGGCGCGAGCTTCCACGCCCTTCCCGGTGCCCAGGCGGTGTCGATGTACCCGCCGTCGAGGAAGCCCGGCGGGAAGTTAGTGTTCAGCCGCCATCGATCGTTTCCGTCCAGCCAGAGTTCATAGTGAACAACGTCGGGTCCATCGCGGAGCCTGCGCTCGTAGATGTTGAGATGAGGACGTTTGGGATGGTCGGGCTTGCCCGCGACTTCCCGGCGAAGCGCATCCAGTTCAGCCGGAGGCGGTACGAAGCGATCCTCGACTCTCCATCGCAACGATGCGCCGTCGATCGAGGGGAGTGCTTGGGCCTCCTCCCAGGCACGGGCGAGCCACGTCTTCAGTCGCTCGAGGGATTCCTCGGCAGGCTGGCCGCGGGCGGCAACCGGCATGAAGCAAAACACCGGCATCATCGCGATCAGAGCAGTGATCGAGTTCGAGTATCTCTGCATGACTCAGGAGAGTATACAAGAGGGGGGGGGGGGGGGCTGTCAAGTCTATTCTTCTGTTTTTTGTATTTTGTCTCAGGATATCCTGCCCGGCGCCCCCAAGGAGTACGTAAATCTGTACGAGACTGTGGGTTACGTATTGCCAGGAGTCCCTTTCGCTCCGCCCCCGACAGGCCCCGGCAGCGAGCGCACCACCGCCCCCAGCGTCGCCGCCTCGTTCAGCCCGTCTACTTCCACGACTGCGTCCGCCAGTTCGCGGTAGAGCGGGTCGCGGGCGGCGTGCACGGCCTCGATCTCCGCGAGCGGGTCCGCGCCGGTGAGCGACGGGCGGTCGGCATTGTCCGCGCCGGCGAGGCGGGCGCGGAGCGTCGCCGGCGCGGCACGCAGATACACGATCCGTCCCATCCCCCGGGCGCGGGCGTTTCGGAGGAAGTCGGCCGCACCGGGCGCGGTGGGCGTCCCCCCCCCGAGGGCGACGACGGGTCCTGGGTTGGTGCGCGGGAAGGCCTGGTTGACGAGGGCACGGTACTCGGCCTGCCGAAAGCGGACCTCGCCGTGCCTTTCCCAGAGTTCGCGGAGCGTGCCCTCGCCGAGGTAGGTGACGGTGACGGCGTCGAGGTCGATGAACGGGCGGCCGAGGCGCTCGGCGAGGCGCGGCCCCAGGGCGCTCTTTCCCGAGCCGCGCAGGCCAATCAGCAGGATGCTCGCCCGTGGGTCGTCCATCGCGGATGCGCCGATCAGCCGATGCCCAGCGGAGCCACGGTGACGCGCGGCTCCTTGACCGTGCCGCGCACAAGATACTTCATCAGGCGGTCCGTGACCGAGCCGATCGCCTCGCCCACCCGTCCGAGCAGGGATTGCACTCGTTCGAGCGGGCCGGCGTTGACGGCCAAGTCCATCGAGCCGTCGTAGCCGACTCGCCCGGTCCCCCGGGCCGCCATGAAGTTCGTCACGACCTCCGAGGCGGTGACGTTGACGCCCGATGGCGTGAGCGTGAACGACGCCGAGGCGCGGTGGTTGGACTCGCGGCTGTCGCGTACGCCGCGTGCGATGTTCATCGCGTCGGCGAGTTGCGTGATGCCCGGCACCAAGAGCAGCCGTCCGTTCTCGACGTTGATCGATCCGGCGCCGCCGATCGACTCTGCCATGGCGTCGAGCGAGAGCGTGACCGTGCCCTCGCCGCGCAGGCGTCCTGCCAGGCGTGCGTCGGCGCGGTCCTCCTGCGAACGCAGCAGCGTGTTGAGGTCGAGCCGATCGGCGCTCCATCGGAGGGCGGCGGGCATAGCGGCGTCGCGCAGCTGGGCCGCGCCGGTCGCCTGCACCTGCCCGTCGAGCAGCAGCGCCTCGAATGCGGCGAGCGTACCGATGCCGTCGCGGACGGTCGCCTCCGCGCGGGCTTCGTCGATCGGCAGCCGCAGCCGCCCCGCGGCGAGGTTGAACTCGCGCAGCATGACCTGGGCGGTCAGCGGCCCGGCGAAGGGGTCGTTCAGGTCCGCGCGCCCCCACGCGAGCGCTTCGAGCGAGCCGCGCGCGTCGCGCTCCTTCAGCAGCGACTGCACCTGCGGCGGGAGCACGTCCATCGCGTCGGGCGCGACGGCTGCCGTCAGCCTCAGGCGTTCGATGTCCGCCACGAGACGGTCGAGGCTGAATGTTCCTCGCATCTCGAACTCGGCGGCGTGCCCGACGCGCGAGGCGGCCTGGACCGTGTACCACCCCGCCTCTCCGTTGCGTGCCTCGGGCACCAGGTCCAGCGAGGCCTCGATCCCGCGCAGGATCATGGGGGGCGAGCCATCGTTCTCGTCGTAGGTCACCGCGGCGTTCCGAAGCTCGACCCGCCTCAGCCTGAGAACGTTCGAGAGCCGGAACTCGGGCGCGACGGTGTCGTCACGCCCCGGCACGGCCCTCACCATCGGGTCCAGCCCGATCCACCCCCGTTCACCGTCCGGACCGGCGGGGGCGCGCACCAGGCGCACCGTTGGCGCCTCCAGTTCCACGCGCTCGACCATGATCGGCTGCCCCAGCCTGGGTACCTCCGCCAGTGTCAGCGTCATTCGTTCGAGTTCGAGCACGCGCGTCCCGTCCGGCGCGGTGAGCGTGACGTCGGAGAGGACGAGCGTGCCGGGCGCGTCGTATCGCACCGTCGAGAATCCGAGTTGTGGGTGGAGGTATGCGTTGACGATGCCAACGACCTGCCGGCCGAGGTAGTCCTGCAGGCTCTCGCCTGTCGCGGTGATGGTCCCGCGATGCTTGAGCGTCCAGAGGACGCCGATCGCGCACGCCGCGAGCATGGCGCAGAGCAGCGCGCCGAGCACGACCGTCTTTGGCTTCGCCATCGCTCCCTCCCCCGGGCGCGAGAGGCCGGCTCAGGCTCGGGACTGGTACGAGCCGTCTGCCGTGCTGACCCGGATCTTCTCCCCCACGGAGATGAACGCCGGAACCTTCGTCTTCAGCCCGGTCTCGCAGGTGGCTTCCTTGGTCTGGTTCGTCGCGGTCGCGCCCTTGATGCCGGGCGGGGTGTCGGTCACCGTCAGTTCCACGCTCGATGGCAGCTCGATCGTGACTGGGTTGCCGTCGTGACAGAGCACAACGATCTGCACGTTCGGCGTGAGGAACTGCATCGCGTTCCCGAGCACGTCCTCGGGGATGACGATCTGGTCGAAGGTCTCCGTGTCCATGAACGTTGCACCGCTGGAGTCGGAAAAGAGGTACTCCATCGGCCTGCGGTCGAGGTCGATGGTCTCCACGTCGTCGGTGCTGCTCAGCCGCTTCTCGATGCTCTTGCCCGACTGCACGTCGCGGATTTTGATCTGGATGAAGGCGCGGAGGTTGCCCGGGGTTCTGTGCTCGAACTCGGTCACCACGAAGAGCCTGCCGTCCATTTTCACGCCCAGCCCGGGCCGCAGATCGTTCGCCTTCATCGTGTCGTCCTCGATCGTTCGGGTTCTCGCCGGGCGGCTCGCCTCGGAGAGGGGGCCAATGGTAGCCTGATAGAATGCCCGGACGCGCCGGGCACGGAGGATCGACGATGCCTTGGACTCGACGGCGGTTTCTGGCTACGACGGGCGCGGCCGCGCTCGCGCACGCCGCCCTCCCCGCGTTCGCCCGCGCCGCGCGCGCCCGGGACAACTTCTTCAACTGGCAGCCGCTCCGCGAGGGTGTCTGGGCGGCGGTGGGGGACGGCGGGAACGCGCTGGTGGTGCGCGCAGGCGAAGGGTCGCTCCTCGTCGACACGAAGTATCCGGGCATCGCCCGTGCCCTGCGGCGCGAGGCCGAATCGCACGGCGGCACGGTCGTGGCGGTCGTGAACACGCACCATCACGGCGACCACACCGGGGGCAACGTGGCCTTCACCGGCGACGTGCCGGTGGTGGCGCACAACGCCGCGGGGGCGCGCGTCTCCGCCCAGATCGATCGATTCCGGCAGATGGCGCGGAGCGGGCCTGGGCAACTGGGTCGCAACCGCGGCGACCAGGAGCGTGTGGCGCGCGAGGCGGCCGAACTGGCCGAGCGGGCCGACGCCATCGCGCCCGAGGAGTTCGTGCCGACGAGGCCCATCGACCGCTTCCCGCACGAGGAGCGAGTCGGGGGCGTCGTGGTGGAGCTGCATCACTTCGGCGCAGGACACACGGACAACGACATGGTGGTTCGTGTGCCGTCGCTCGACGTGCTGCACGCGGGCGACCTGCTCTTCAACAACCTGCACCCGTTCTTCGATCCGACCGGCGGCGTGACGTGCCGCGGGTGGATCGAGAGCGTGCGCAGGACGATCTCGCTGTGCGACGATCGGACGATGGTGGTGCCGGGGCACGGCGAGTTGACCGACGTGGAGGGGCTTCGTCGGCAGGCGGAGTACCTGGAGCGGTTGTGGGACGAGGTCTCGAAGTCAGCGCGCGAAGGCCGCGAGCGTGCCGAGGTCGAGGCCATGCGGTGGGATTTCATGGAAGGGTACGGGTACGAGCAGGTGCGCGCACGGGCTATCGGCACGGTGTACGAGGAGGTGCGCGCCGCCGGAGGCTGACACGAGCACGCGGCCGGGAGGTCGGGCATGAATCGCTCCCCCGAGCTGGAACCCTGGAACGTCTCCGCGTCCGCCTTCCCGGGCCACGATGCCCCCATCACCGACAGGCTCCGCTTTCTGCTCGGCTACGCGGTCCTCGCGCCGTCCGGGCACAACACGCAGCCGTGGATCTTCCGGTTGCGCGGCGGGCGGGTCGAGGTGTACGCGGATCGATCGCGTGCGCTGCCCGTGGTCGATCCCGACGATCGAAAGCTAACGATGTCGTGCGGGTGTGCGCTCTTCAATCTTCGCGTGGCGGCGCAGCACTTCGGCTACGAACCGCTCGTCGAACTCCTCCCCGATCCCGGCGAGCGCGACCTGCTCGCGACCTTCGCGCTCGGCCCGCGCCACGAAATCCCGCACGAGGTCCACGTTCTCTTCGGAGCGATTCCGCGCCGACACACCAACCGCTCTCCATTCGAGCAGCGCACCGTCGAAGAGGCGCTCCAGGCGAGGCTTGTCGCGGCGGCCGAGGCGGAGCGGGCGTGGCTCGCGTGCTTCACGCGCAAGCGCGACAGGCACGCGATCGCGGGGCTGGTGGCCGAGGGCGACCGCATCCAGTTCGCGGACAAGCGGTTCAGGCGGGAACTGGCGGCGTGGGTCCACGCAAACCGCAGCCACAGCCACGACGGCATGCCCGGCTACGCCTACGGCTACAGCAACCTCGTCTCGATCGCAGAGCCGTTCGTCATCCGCACCTTCGACCTGGGCAAGGGCGTCGCGGCGAAGGACATGGACCTTGCGGAGCACTCGCCGCTGCTCGCCGTGCTCGGCACCCAGGGCGATTCCACCGCCGAGTGGATGCGCGCCGGGCAGGCCTTGCAGCACGTGCTGCTTCTGGCGACGGCGGTCGGGCTGTCCGCCTCGTTCCTGAACCAGCCGATCGAGGTGGAGACGCTCCGCCCGCGTCTGGCGTCGATGACGGAGCGGCCGGGTGTGCCGCAGTGCGTGCTGCGGATCGGGTACGCGCCCGAAGCAAAGCCGACGCCGCGTCGAGGGGCGGAGGAAGTGGTGCGGATCTGATCGCGAGGCACGCGCGACCGTTGTGCCGCGACCGTCGTGACTCGTGAACTTCCTCTTCTCCGTTTTCTTTCACGACGGTCGCGTCTCGGGCGGGCATATCCTCGGTCCCTGATGCATCCGCGGTTTGCACAGTTTCCCAGGGCGCTTGCCGATCAGGCCCGTCCGGCGCGGCTCGGTGCGGCGGGCATCCCTGCGTTGCTTGCGCACCCCGATTGGCTGCGCCCCGCCCCTGCGCTCGTCTGGCTGCACGGGCGCACCGTGAGCAAGGAACTCGACCCGGGCCGCTACCTGCGGCTGATCCGCGCGGGGATTGCCGTGTGCGCGATCGACCTGCCGGGCCACGGCGAGCGCGACGGGCCGCGCATGCACGACCCGAGGCACACGCTCGACGTCGTCGAGCAGGCGGTGAGCGAGATCGACACCATTGTGAGCGTGCTGCAGGCGCCCGAGTATGGCCGTGGGTTCGACCCGGCGCGGCTCGCCATCGGCGGCATGTCGGCGGGCGGGATGGTCACGCTGCGCAGGTTGTGCGAGCCGCACCCGTTCGTCGCCGCATTTGTTGAAGGGACAAGCGGTCGGCTGACGGACCTCTACTTTCCGCCGCCCGGCTCGGGGCGGAAGGCGTGGCCGATCGATCATCCGCGGGAACGTGTCGAGCGGCTCGACCCTTCGCGACACCTGGCGGGTTGGAGGCCGATCCCGTTCATGGCGATCCACGCGACGGGGGATCGCATGGTTGCCTTTGAGACGCAGCGTGCGTTCATCGACGACCTGCGGAGGCACTACGCCGCCGCGGGAGCGGACCCGGCGCGGGTGCGATTGGTAACCTTCAGCGATACGGGTGCACCGGAAGAACACGCCGGGTTCGGCCGGTACTCGAACGACGCGAAGCTTGCGATGGTGGACTTTCTGACGGCCTCGCTCGGGTCTACTCGGGATTGATGTCGTCGAGGAGGGCGTCGAGGGCAGCGTCGAGGCGTTCGGCGATCGGATAGGCTCCGGTCTCGATCTCATGCCGGAGGCGGTCGACAAGGTTCTGACGGATTTTGGGCATGTCGCGGAGGCGGCTCATGAGGACGGAAAGGTGAGAGACCTCCACCTGGTCGCCCGGCCGGACGGGGGCAGAGACCTCGACCGGGGGGCGTGCCCGTTCCCCGGTCGCGGCGGCGACCCCCTCGGCCGATCGGCCTGCCTGCGTGCCTCCCACCGGAACAAGATTGAACATCGAACGGACCTCCCACCGGACCGCCACCCGGGCCACGGATCCGGGCCACACGGCCTGTCGACGCCCCGGCGGGACGCCCGGCCGACATGGCCAGAGTATCGACGCGCGGCGTCACGGGCCTTCAATACTGCGAAAAGAGTCCTTATTGACCGCAAAGTGTTGGCGGGCACAAACTTACCGAGTATGGCCCAACACCCGGCCGGGGGGTAGGCTGAGCAAAGGGCAGGAGCATCGAACATGGCGCGCGGGATCACGGGAACGGGCCGATCGGGTCTGGGCTGGGCGGTCTGCGTCTGCGCTGCGCTGACGTGCGCGCCGCTGGTCGTTGAGGGGGGGGGATGGGAGCAGCCGGAGCGCCGGCGCAACCAGCCCGCACCGAGCGTGCAGCCTCAGCCCGCCGCGGTGCCCGTCGCCGACGACTGGACGATCGTGATCGCGGCGTTCGTCGGGCCGGACAAGGCGGAGCGCGCGACCCAGTCGCTCTGGAAGACGAAGACGGTGGCAGGGCTGGAGAGCGCGTACGTCGAGGAGCGTGGCCGGGCCGTCGTGCTGGCGTTCGGCAAGTACGCCGGGCCGGACGATCCAAGGGCCGCCGCCGACCTTCGCCGGGTGCAGACGCTCGTGGTGGATGGTCAGCGGCCGTTCGCCGATGCCCTGCTCAGCCCGCCAAGCCCGGACCGTCTCGCTGGGAGCATCCCGCAGTTCGACCTGCGCAACGCGAAGAAGTACTACGGCTCGTCCGCCCTGTACACCCTGCAGGTCGGCATCTACGGGCGGGGTGACGACAAGCGCCCCACGGCCCAGGAACTGGGCGAGTTTCGGCGCGCCGCGGAGCAGGCCGCGGCCCAGTTGCGGCGCGAGGGCGACCTCGCTTTCTACTACCATGCTCCCGAGCGGAGCACCGTGACCGTCGGCATCTTCGGCACCGCCGACTACGACCCCGTCAACTCACCCGGCTTCGAGAGTCTCGCCCTGCGCGAGGCCCGCAAGCGCCACCCCCTGAACCTGCTCAACGGCAAGGGCATCCGCGAGCGAGTCCGCGGCGTGCCCGCCAACGACTCCAAGGCCTGGCGGATGCAGCCCAGTTCGCTGGTCGCCGTGCCGGAGGAGAAGCAGTAGCGCGACGCGCTGGGAGCCTCGGACGGGCGTCAGGGGGGGGTGAGGCTGCCGTAGCCCTGGAGCCAGAGGGGTTCGACGCGCAGGGCGCGCCATGCGCCGTCGGGGTCTTCACGCCAGGTGATGAGGCAGACGAAGCCGTGCGGACGGCCGGTGACCTCGGGGGTCACGCGGACGGAGGGCCGGGTGCGTGCAAGGCCGCGCTGGGGGCCGATCTGGGCCTGCACGCCGGTGACCTCGTGCTGCGACACGGTGTAGCGGCCGCGGAGGTTGTCGGCGATCCAGCCGATGGTCTCCGGCTTCTCCCAGCCGTTCGGAGCGCGGTCGAAGGTGACGAGGCAATCAGGGGCAAGCAGGTCGTCGAGGGCGCGGAGGTCGGCCCGGGCCACCGCGTCAACGAGGAGGCGGGTGCGCTCGACCACTCGCTCGCGTGGCGTCTCGACGAGCGAGGCGAGCGCGAGCAGCGCACCCGCGATGAGCAGGCACGCACCCGAGACGATGCCCGCGTGCTTCGTGCGAGCGCGACGATGAAGCGCGATGGCGGCGATCGCACCGGCGGCAACCAGGGCGACGGCGAGCGGCAGAGGTGATTCGAGCAGGAGATGTGAGACGATCGGCGGTCGCGGGAGTGACGGCAGCGAGGGCGGCGGCGTGAGAATGGCGAGGGCGGGAGCGGAGGGGAGACAGAAGGCGAGGGCAAGGGCAGGTCGCCCGGGCCGCGCGGTGTGAGCGGCGCTTCGTTGATAGGCTCTGGTGTCGGGCATCTTTGCAGCCGCGTCGTCGGGCGGGTCGATCCAAGGCCGGTGAAAGGATCGGAGAGCGGATGACGGTAGGGCACGCGGGACAACCGGGATGTGCACCGAGCGCAGAAACGCTGCGGCGGAACCTGCGTGCGCTGGCGGTGAGATCGGTGCGGGCGGCGGAAGCGGTGCGGATCGCGACGCCCAGAACGGACCTGACGTTCGCGGTGGCCGACGACGGCGCGATCACGGCGAGCGAGGGTGACGGTGCGTCGGCGCGCTGGCTGGCAAGCCGGCGACGCCCGCTGGAAGAGGCCGAACGACTGGCGGCGACGGTGGACCCGCGTGCCTCGGGCGGAGTGGCCGTGCTCGGCTTCGGCGTGGGGCACCACGTCGCCGCGCTGGCGCGCCGCATGGGCACCGCAGGATTCGTCGTCTGCTTCGAGCCGGACCCCGGCCTGCTCCGGGCCGTGCTCGAACGGGTGGACTGCTCGGCGTGGCTCGGGGGGGGCACGGTGGCGGTGCTGACGGACTGCGATCCGGTCGCGCTCTCGCACGCCCTGTCCGGGGTGGAGGGCATCCTGTCGCTCGGCGTGAAGATCGTCGAGCACCCCGGGAGCAAGGCCCGGCTTGGCGCGCAGGCGGCACGGTTCGGCGAGGAACTCGCCCGCGTGATGCGGGCCATGCGCACCACCGTCGTCACCACGCTCGTGCAGATGGAGACGACGCTCCGCAACCTGCTGATGAACCTGGACTATTACGCGGGATGCCCCGGTGTCGGCGACCTCGCGGGGGCGTGCGCCGATCGGCCCGCGGTGGTGGTGAGCGCGGGGCCGAGCCTGCGCCGGAACATCGACCTGCTGGCGCGGCCCGGCGTGCGCGACCGCGTCGTCATCATCGCGGTGCAGACCGTGCTGAAGCAGTTGCTCGAACGGGGCATCCGCCCGCACTTCGTCACCGCGCTGGACTGGCACGAGATTTCGCGGCGGTTCTACGAGGGGCTGACAGCCGACGACGTGCGCGGCGTGACGCTGGTGGCCGACGCGAAGGGGAACCCGGCGATCCTCTCGTCGTTTCCCGGGGCGATCCGCTGCCCGTCGGAACCGGTGCTCGACTCGGTGCTTGGAAGTGCGCACCGGCACGACCCGGCAGCGCTGCCCGCGGGCGCGACGGTGGCGCACCTGGCGTACTACCTCGCGCGCCACCTCGGGTGCGATCCGGTCATGCTTATCGGGCAGGATCTGGCGTTCACGGACGGGCAGTACTACGGGGCTGGGGCGGCGATCCACGCCGTGTGGGCGGGCGAGATCAACGAGTTCAACACGCTCGAGATGCTCGAATGGCAGCGGATCGTGCGCCACCGTCGGCTGCTGCACCGCGTCGAGGACGCAGAAGGTCGGCCCGTCTACACCGACGACCAGATGGCCGCCTACCTGGTGCAGTTCGAGCGGACGTTCGAGGAGGACGCGCGGCGCGGGCTGACGACGATCGACGCAACGGAGGGAGGGGCACGCAAGCGGCACACGACGCCGCTGTCCCTCGCGGAGGCGCTCGACCGATATTCGGGCGCAGGGGCACGGCGCGTCGCGCTGCCACCGGCGGAGCGTGACGAGGGCGCGCTCCGGCGCGGGGCGAGCGTCGCGGCAGAGCGGGCGCGCGCGCTGCGCCGCGGCGTCTGGCGCGTCGGCGAGATCAGCCGCGAGACGGCCAGACTGCTCGCAGAGATGCGCGACCACCACGCCGACCAGGCCCGCGTGAACCGGCTCATCGGGCGCGTGCAGGGGCTTGCCCGCGAGGTCGAATCGCTCGGCGCGGCGTACGAACTTGTGCAGCGGCTGAACCAGACGGGCACGCTCCGCCGCTTCCGCCACGACCGCGAGATCGGCCTCGACACGGCGCTCTCGCCGCTCGATCGCCAGAGAAGGCAGATCGAGCGCGACATCGAGAACGTGACATGGCTGGCCGACGCGGCCGACGCGATGGGGCGGATGCTCGACGACACGACTGCCGCCATGGAGGGCGGGCCGAAGGTAACGCGCACGCCTGCGCCCGAGCCGGACGGCGTGCGCGTGTCGCGGGACTCGATCCGCGTCGCGGCGGTCGTCGCTGTCGATCCCGACCGGAGCGGGCTGGGCACGCCACGCCGCCTCGAGGACCGCTTCCTCGGGGGGTTGAACCCGCTTGCGCTGCTGCTGCGCCAGCTGGCGCGAACGCAGCGGGTCCGCCGCGTCGTGCTGTTGGCGCAGGACCCGGCCCGCGTGCGCGCGATCGCCGGCGCTGCGCCAACCGGAGTTGATCTCGCTGTTCGGCGGGTCGAGCATCACCCGCTCGGCGAGCGTCGGCACGCGGTGGGACGGGCGCGGCTGTGGGCGCGATCGTGCTGGCGCGGTGGGCTGGCCAACCAGACCTGTTACGACGAGGCCTTCGACGCCGGGACGCTCGCGGGCGTGATGCGCGACGAGGGCATCGACGCCGCGGTGATCTGCGGCGCGGACTGGGCACTGCTCGACCCCGCGCTCGCCGATGCGGTCGCGGATCGCTGCCTGGAGCGACCGAGCGAGCATCGGTTCACGTTCACGCAGTCGCCGCCGGGCCTCGCCCCGTGCGTTATCGAGCGGACGCTCGCGGATGAGATGGCGTCGCAGGCGCCGGGCGCGGGGCCGATCGCGTCGATGGGTGGGCTTCTGGGCTACGTGCCGGTCGCGCCGGTGCTGGACCCGATCGCGAAGGACGTGTGCGTGCACGTCGAGCCGATCGTGCGTGACGCTGGGGTGCGATTCATTCCCGATGAGCCTTCGCGTGCGCTCGCGCTGTCGCGCCTGGCTGCTTCCTGCGGGGTGCCGTGGGACGAGGCGAATGCGGCGGCGCTCTGCCGCGCGGCGGAGGCGTCGCCGCTCTCGCTGGCCGGCCCCGCGCCGCAGGTGCTCACGCTCGAGATCTGCACCGGGCGGCGCACGGGCGGGCTGCGGGCGCGCACGCTGTGGGGGTCGGGAGAAGCGCCGGAGCGGAGGCCGATCTCGCTCGACATGGCGCGGCGGATTCTCGCGCAGTTCGGGCGGCTGCGGCAAGACGCCGCGGTCACGCTGGCCGGCGCAGGCGACCCGCTGATGCACCCGGCGTGGTCTGAGATTGCGGCCATCGCGCGCGAGTGCGGCATCGCGGGCGTTCACCTGCGGACGAACCTGCTCTGCGATCCGTCCGTCGTTGATGCGCTCGCCCGGTCGGGTGTGGACGTTGTGAGCGTGGACCTGCTGGCGACCGAGGCGGAGGCGTACCGTCGCATGGCCGGCGCCAACCTTTTCGAGGGCGCGCAGGAGAACGTGCGCCGGCTGGTCGCAATCGCGAGCGAGGGGGGGAGGTGGGGCAGCCCGTGGGTCGTCCCTCGCATCACCCGGTGCGACGCGGTGTACGGGCAGGTCGAGAGTTTCTACGACCATTGGCTGATGCACGCGTGGGCGTGCGTGATCGACCCGCTGGCGAGGCCGATCTCGGGCGATCGGATCGCGCCACTGCCGCTGCCGGTGGCGGCCCGCGACCGTCTAGACCGCACGACGATGACCGTGCTCTGCGACGGTCGTGTGCCGATGAGCGGGTCCGACCTGCACGCACGCCAGCGGGCGGGCGACCTGGCGCGGCAGCCGTTCGAGGAAGTGTGGCGCGCGCTGGCGCGGGCGCGCCGCCTGAGTTCGCCGCGTCGTGCGGTGGCGTAGTCCGCCGGGCGGGAGGCGTCGCGGATGAGCGGAACGCGGGTGTGTCGCACGATCGCCGTGGCGCTGGCTCGGGCCGGGAGCAAGGGCCTGCCGGGGAAGAACGTTGCGCCCGTGGCGGGCAGGCCGTGCGTGGCGTGGACGGTCGAGGCAGCGCTGTCGGCACGCACAGTGGACACCGTGCTGGTGTCGAGCGATTCGCCCGAAGTTCTTGCGATCGGGCGCGACATGGGCGCGATTTCGGTCGAGCGTGAGGCCGAGCACGCGAGCGACACGGCGGCGGTGGACGACGCCGTCCGGGCGTGCCTGCGCCGCGTGGCTCGACTCGCGCCTCCGATCGTGCTTGATGACCGCGACCCGTCGGCGTGCGTCGTCATTCTCTACGGCAACGTGCCCGTGCGCCCGGCCGGGCTGATCGACCGGGCCGTAACGCTGCTGTGGAGCGCCGGCTGCTCGTCGGTGCAGAGTTACGCGCCGGTCGGCAAGTTCCACCCGTGGTGGCAGGCGAGGCTCGGCGAGAACGGCCGTGTCACGCCGTGGGAGGGCGACCGGCTCTTCAACGGCGTCTATCGGCGGCAGGAACTCCCGCCCTCGTTTGTGCCCGACGGCGGCGTGCTGGTCGTGTCGCGTCGCGCGCTGTTGCTGGACGAGGGCGTCGCGCCGGGGCCGCACGCCTTTCTCGGTCGTGATCACCGGGGCGTAGCGACGGAGCCGGGCGACGTCGTGGACATCGACGACGCGAACGACCTGGCGGTGGCGGAGGCGCGGCTGCGCGGCGTGCGATGAGGATCGGCGATCGAGAGATCGGACCCGGGCAGCCGCCCTACGTCATCGCCGAGATCGGCGTGAATCACGACGGCTCCGCCGAGCGGGCGGTCGCCCTCGCCGAGGCCGCGGCCCGCGCGGGCGCGGACGCAGTGAAACTCCAGTTCTTCCGCACCGACCTGCTGATGAGCCGCGCCGCGAAACTCGCCGCGTACCAGCGTGCCGCGGGCGAGTCCGACCCTGTGTCGATGCTGCGTCGGCTGGAACTGGGCATCGACGGCATGGCCGCGGTGGTCGATCGGGCGCACGCGCTGGGCTTGCAGGCGATCGTGACGGTCTTCAGTGCGGACCTCGTGGTGGAGGCGGAGCGGCTGGCGTGGGACGCCTACAAGAGCGCCAGCCCCGACGCCGTGAATCGCCCCCTGCTGGAGGTAATGGCCGCGACGGGCAGGCCGCTGATCGTGAGCACGGGCGCGTGCGAAGCCCGTGAAGTGGAGCGAGCCGTCGAATGGCTCGGGGGCGTGCGTGATCGGCTCGCGCTCCTGCAATGCGTCAGCTGCTACCCCACCGCCGACGCCGACGCGGCGATCGGAGCGATGGCCGCGCTGCGCCGCGTGTTCGACGGCCCGGTCGGCTACAGCGACCACACCACGGGCGAGGACACGGGCGCACTGGCCGCGTCGCTCGGGGCGTGCGTGCTCGAAAAGCACCTGACCTACGACCCCTCCGCACGCGGGCCGGACCACGCGGCGTCGCTGGACGCGGCAGCGTTCGCGCGGTACGCCGAGGCGTCCCGGTCGAGCGGGAGGCTCGCGTTCGCGGAACATGATCCGCGCATCGGCCCGCCCGAGAAGCGCGTGCTGGCGTGCGAGACGGACGTTCGGCGCGTCTCGCGCCAGTCGATCACCACGCGGCGCTCTCTCTCGGCCGGCCATGCCCTCACGCTCGACGACCTGGCGATCAAGCGCCCCGGAACGGGGCTGGAGCCGTGGCGGCTCGGAGAGGTCGTGGGTCGGCGCCTCGCGCGGGGTGTGAACGCGGATATGCCGCTCGGCGCGGGCGATCTCGCTCCGGAGTAGAGTGCCCGCATGATCGGCGACGGATGGGACGGTGAGCCTTCGTTGCGACCGGGCGAGTACGAGGACTCGTCGTCGAGTTCGCGCAGGCGCGTGATGGTCGTCACGGGGACGCGGGCGGAGTTCGGCCTGCTGCGCCCGGTGATGGAGGCGGTGCGCCGGCATCCCGAGCTGGAGTTGCTGGTCGTCGCTGCCGGGGCGCACCTGATCCCGCCAGCGGAGACGTTCCGCGAGGTGAAGGCGGCGTTCCCGGTGGCGGACTCGGTGCCGATGCAGAAGGCGAGTGACTCGACGCGCCTCGACGACGCCGAGGCGCTGGGACGGGGGGTGGCACGCTTCGCGCGCTCGATCGCCGGGCTGAGGCCGGACTGGGTGGTCGTGCTGGGGGACCGTATCGAGGCCTTCGCGGCTGCGAGTGCTGCCTCTGTCGGCGGCGTGGCCGTCGCTCACTTGCACGGCGGCGATCGGGCCGAGGGCGTCGCCGATGAGGCGATGCGGCACGCCATCACCAAGCTCGCCCACCTGCACTTGGCCGCAACCGAGCAATCGGCCGAGCGCATCCGGCGCATGGGCGAGCGGGCCGAGTTCGTCCGCGTCGTGGGGTCGCCCGCGATCGACGGGCTGGACGCGATCGTGCCCATGAGCGATGCCGAGGTCGGGACGCTCTGCGGCGGTGTGCCCGAGGCGGTCTTCCTGATGCACCCGATCGGCAGGCACGCGGAGGAAGAAGAGGCGGCGGCGTCCGGCGTGCTGGCGGGGCTGGAAGGGATGTGTGTCGCCGCGTTCGATCCGAACCACGACCCCGGCAGGGTGGGGGTGGCGCGCGCGGTCGAGAGCGCGGCGGGGCGTGGCGCGGTGCGGCGAGTCGGACACCTGCCGCGCGAGCGGTTCATCGGGCTGCTGAAGCGAGTCGCGGAGTCGGGCGGCGTGCTCGTGGGAAACAGTTCGGCGGGCCTGATCGAAGCGGCCGCGTTGCGTCTGCCCGCCGTGGACGTCGGGGCGCGCCAAGGCGGGCGCGAGCGTCCGCCGAACGTCGTCGCGTGCGAAGGCGAGGGAGCGCACGCGGTACGTCGTGCGGTGGAACGGGCGCGGCGGCTTGACCGATCCGCTCTCACTCACCCCTACGGCGAGGGGCGTGCCGGTGAACGAGCGGCGGCGCTGCTGGCCTCGACAGACCCGGGATCGGCCATGCTGCTGCGCAAACGCTGCACGTACTGAGGTCGCTCTGGCGCGGGCGTTCGGTCTGCGCGGGCGGTCCCGGCGGTGTTATCACCCAAGCCGCGCCGGCGGGCGAAGTTGAACCCGCCGTGCGCCGATGAACCGCCCTGATGCGCCGGGGCGAGTACCCGAAGGGAGCGGCAGAATGAGCGTTGCAGTGCAGAGCCGGGAAGAGGCGGTGGCGTCGGCGATTCGCGAGGTGAGCCACATCGCTACGTTGCCAGAGGTCACGCTGAAGATCGTGCAACTCGTCGAGAACCAGAGCTCGACGGCGCAGGACCTCAACCGCGTCATCTCGACGGACCCCGCGCTCTGCAGCCGCATCCTGAAGGTCGTGAACTCGTCGTTCTACGGCCTGCCTGGGCAGATCGCGTCCATCAACCGCGCGATCGTGCTGCTCGGGTTGAACGCGGTGAAGAACATCGCGATCGCCGCGAGCCTCGCCAAGCTCTTCCGGGGGGGTGAACTCACGACCGGCTTCTCGGCCCGCAACCTGTGGGACCACTCGAACGCGACGGCCGTGGCGAGCAAGATGATCGCCGATGCGCTCAAGCTCGGCCTGGCCGACGAGGCGTTTCTCGCGGGCCTGATGCACGACATCGGCATCATCGTCGAGATGCAGGCCGATCGTGCTCGCCTCATCGAGGTCGTCGAGAGCGTGCCGCGCGGTCCGGACGGCGCGCCTCGGGCAGATATGCTCGAAGTCGAGGAGCGTGTCTACGGTGCGAACCACCAGAACTTCGGGGCCGCGCTGTGCGAGAAGTGGAAGTTCCCCGCCTCGTTTGCACGGGTGACCGGGCACCACCACAACCCCTTCGACCTGCCCTTCGAGCAGCGGACACTGCCGCTCATCGTGTACGTCGCCGATCGCCTGGCCGGCGAACTCGAGGGCGGCTTCCGGCTGGACCTGGCCTCCCTGGAGATCGACCCGCGGGCGCTGTCCGACCTGAAACTGACCGACGCCATGCTCGACTCGATCCGGACCGCTCTACCCGAGGGGTGCGCGTCGCCGATCCTCTCACTGGAAGCCTGACGAGCCGGGGCGGGCGCGCCGCGGAAACAGACTCTCTTTCTCCCTCCGGGCGGCTGCATGGGAACATGCGGCCGCCTTTTTGCACGTTCACTCCGACGGAGCGGAGGCTCTCATGCGCTTCGCAACCGCGTCCGCGATCCGTGCTTCGAGCCGCTCGTCGCGCGTTGTCGGCACGAGATACCGCCCACCCTGCGATCGCCCGAGTTCCGGATCGAACGCCCGGCGGCTCCTGCCGACCGACTCGCTCTCCAGCCGCCAGCCCTGCCGGTGGAGCCGGTAGACGGTGACCTCGACGCGCCCCACCAGCGGGGCATCGAGCGAGCGCAGGTCGTCCGCCGCGCCGCCGTCGGCCGACGCGAACGTGACGCGGACTCGACGCTGCTGCCGATTCATCGCGTCGTCCCATTCCTGCTCGATCGTCGACTGCTCCGCGTCCCACGGCGTGGCCAGCCCGCTCGACCATTTCCCGGCCGTGGTCACGACGCCCGCGGCCGCGTCAACACGGTCGAGGTCGAAGCGGTAGTCGCGCAGGGTGTCGCGTGTCGCGTCGATCGCCGCGCCGTACGCGCCTGGGGGGATGGTGAACACGCCGTCGTTCTTCCGCGTCGTGCACCCGGATAGCACGAGAAGTGTCAGACAGGAGACACAGACGGCACGGAGCCGGCGGGCTGATTCGATGGACGGACGGCAGGGTGTGGGCGTGCCAGGCTGCGGGTTCATGGCGTGTGGTACCGACGGTCGTCTCGTGCCGCGTGCGTGTGTCTCAGGGTAGCGTGATCCCGTCTGCCGTGGACTGGATGAGGCGCCAGGCCTCGCGGACGTGGCGTTCCTCGGTGGCCGTCGCCCCGATCGCCATGCGGGCCAGCAGCCGCGGCTGGACGCCGGGGGCGGCGAAGGTCGTGTGCGTCAGGAACGCGCGGCCTGTCGCGTTCACCCGGTCGAGCAGGTCGCGCGTCGCCCGGTCGTCGCCCCGCAGTCGGAAGCACACCAGCCCGAGCGAGCGCGGCACGGGCATCTCGAAGCGCGAGTCGCGCCCCACCCAGCGCTCGAACAGCGCTGCGATACGGCAGTGCTCGCGGATGTACGCCCGGAGCCCCTCGGCTCCGTAGTGCCGGATGACGAACCAGAGTTTCAGGGAGCGGAAACGGCGGCCCAGCGGAACCTGCCAATCGCGGTAGTCGATCACGCCGCCGGACTCCGAGGCCGCGTTGCGCAGGTATTCGGGCGTCACGCTCATGGCGTCGGTCAGGTCGCGCCGGGCGCGGGTCCAGAAGAGGTTGCAGTCGAAGTTCGTCAGCAGCCACTTGTGCGGGTTGATGGCGATCGAGTCGGCCCGCTCCACGCCGGCGATCATCGCCCGGTGCTCGGGGCAGACGAGCGCGCTCCCCGCCCACGCGGCGTCCACGTGCAGCCAGCCGTCGAAGGGCCGACCCAGCGCGGTCTGCCACGCTTCGTCCAGCGTGCGCACAAGGTCCGCGATCGGATCGATCGCGCCGACACCCGTCGTGCCGACCGTCGCAACCACGGCGAGCGGCGAGGGCGCGCCGGGTAGACCGAGCCGTTCGTCGAGCACGGCACGCAGCACGCCGAGGTCCATCGCGCCGCGAGCGTCCGTCGGCACGCTCCAGAGGCGGTCGTCGTCCTCCGGGCCGTCGGCAACGCCCGCGATCATCGCGGCCTTGGCGATGGAGGAGTGCGCCGCCTCGGACGCGATGACCGCGAACGGTTTCTCGATGGCGGACTCGGCAAGACCGATCTCGGCGTCCGCGTCGGCGGGCGTGCGTTGTGCCCGCACGCGCCGCCACTTCCGGCGAGCCGCGACGAGAGCGACGAGAGCGGCTTCGCTCGCCGTGCCCTGAATGACGCCCCCTCCGCCCAGCCCTTTGTTGTCCGCGGTGGATCGGAAGCAGTCGGGCAGGCCGAAGAGTTCGGCGCACCAGTCGAGCATCCGGGTTTCGAGTTCGGTGCAGGTGGGGCTGGTCTGCCAGAGCATGCCCTGCACGCCGAGTCCCGCGCTGAGCAGTTCGCCCAGGATGCCCGGGCCGCTGGCGTTGCACGGGAAGTACCCGAAGAACGAAGGGTGCTGCCAGTGCGTGAGGCCGGGGATGATGAGCGACTCGACGTCGCGCAGGATCGCGTCCCACTCGGCGGCTCGTTCGGCCCGTTCCGGCGGGTGCTCGGGCAGGCGGGCGAGCAGGTCGCCCGGGCGGTAGGCCGAGAGCACGGGGCGGCGATCGACGGTGCGCAGGTAGTCCGCGACGAGATCGACCATCCGGTGGCCGAGCGCCCGGAACTCGTCCGGGGTCATATGGGATTGCGCATCCGCACCGGCATTGTGAGCGGCCATGCTCGAAGTGTACAAGCGAAAGCCGGCCCTGCGTCAGAGATCGGAAGCCGTGACGGTCACTCTGACGACGTGCTCGCACCCGTCCGACGCCGCCAGCACGAGCTCGATCTGGTCGGTGATCAGCCCAGCGCGACGCGGCTTGACAACGAGGCCAACCCGAAGCTCAGGTGAACCTTCGGCATCATCCGCCACCTCTGCCTCGACGTCGAGCAGGTGCTTCAACGAGCGACACGACAGCAGTCGAAGCGGCAGCCCGTCGCGATGGACACAGGTGACCGATGCGACCAACGGGGCTTGGGTCGAAAGAAGAACAGAGGACGGCACAACCTCGACGACTTCCACGAATCTTGCGGTGACAGGGATCATCACATGAGGCATGTCGCTCGTTTCCGTGAACAGGTAGGCCTGACCAGCAAAGACGCCTGATCGCGCCCCGGTCGGATCGAGTTGAAGCATCACCTCATACCGGCCTTCAGCTGGAGCGGAGCGGTTCGCGAGTATGGTGGCCGAAATGCGCGGATTGTCGCCTTCTGCGCGGTAAAGTCGGCCGGCAACTTCAGGAAAGGCAGCGGTGACGTGGACGAGTTGCTGTACGACGCCACCCGATACCGGGGTCTCCCCGAACGCGGCCACGCGCGGCTCAATGCTCCACTGCTGAGAGGCATTTGCGACGCATTCGACGAAGAGTGGGATCGCATCATCCCCGGCGCTGGCCATGAGCGAAAGCGACTGTCGGACGTCACCCGTGCGTCCCGCCAGGTTCAGCGTCATTTCGATCGTGGCGGCTTCGCCCGGTTCCAAAACATCCCGGTCAAGACCGCCGGCCGTGCAGCCGCACGTCGTGCTCAAGTCCGACAACCGCACAGTTACATCAAGGGCATTCCAGATGTGCACATAGCCCGTCAGGAGCTCGCCGGAAACCCGCGAGCCGAAGTCGAGCGTTGTCCTCAGCAGCGGTACTCCAACGGCGTTGACGACTACCTCGGTCTCGGGAATCCCCTCGTCGGGACGCATCAGCCCTTCGGCATCGGCGGGCGTTGCGACGGACGCGCCATGCACGCCTGACGCGTCTTCTGCGGACCGCCAGCTGCCCGTTTGGACTTCGGTTGAGCGATTCGCCTCGATGGCGGCCGGGCGCTTGAACTCCGGCTTCGCACTGCCCGAGACGGCGAGCAGAGGGAGATCGGCCAATCGGTGCTCCGACAGGATGGAGGCCAGCCACGTCTCCGGTTCGATGACGAGTGCCGTGGATGGGTAATCCAGGTAGAGCCACCTGCCGTTGCGATCCCGATGCAGCACCACGAAGTGCCCTGCCGTCAGCCGTTCGCCCGAGAGGGTTCGGACCTCCACACCCTGGGGAATCCAGGCCACGAATGTCCCCCGGAGCGATCCTAGTTGTCCCGACGCGACGGCGTGCGCGCGAGTGCCGAACCCGAGGCGCTCCAGGCCCGCTTTGAGTTCCGACATGCTGTTGCCGACACTACGCGGCGGTACCGCTTCGATGCACCGGCTCAGAGGGACGTGGGAGCCGAGGACGGCCGCCGCAACAAACACGCTGTTGGCGCCGCAATGCCTGGGAAGCGCCTCCGAGGCTGCGTCATCGACCTCGACGAGAGGGGGAACGTCAGCGACCGGTTGCCGAGCCGTTGCCAACGGGGACAAGGAAGCCGCGATAGCGATGAGAAGCCGGAGGCCGGTTGTCGAGTGCATCAATATCGCTCCCCCGGCGTCTCGATCGGCCCGCTATGCGCTCTGACGCCTCCAGACCAACCACCACGTCGCACCGGCGGCACAGAAGAGCGCAGCGGCGACACCACCTCCGATGAATATCCACCATGTATGGGAACCGGCCTCAACGATCTCGGTCGCGGCCTCCTCGGCACGCAGCCGACGGTACTCGGCCTCGCTCGCCCGCACCGCATCGGCCACCTTCGGCTCCACGCCTTCGAGGAAGTTGGCGAGTGCGAGAGATGCATCCTCGTCTCGTGGGAGCGATCGGATAGTGGTGATGTCTTCATCCGAGACAAGATGGTACACCTCGTCGCGAACCAGGTCCGTTACGTTCGCGGGCGGCCTGACCATGGATGCGAAGCGCGCGTCGAAGAGGCCCGGTTCGGTGGAGAGGGTGTTCACTTTCATGCTCACAAGCAGCGTTCCCGCCGAAGACCACTCCATCTCGACCGGAAACCACCCGTGCTCGAACTTCCTGAAGCGGATGACGCGGTACTCGTTGAGTATCTGCTCCCCGGCGCCTGTCGACGGATCATCGATGGCGAGCTCGCGCCTGACCGGCAGGAAATCCCGCTCCGGCGCGAGCCAGTACCGCATCACCTGGCGGACGTTTGACTGCTGCGACAGTTCGATGAGGATCGTCTCCAGGCTGTCGATCCATTGGCCGGTTTCGATCCGTTCGGTCTTCCACGCGGGGTCGCGCAGGGCCTCGCCGAGGGGCAGCTTGAACTCATGGAGCCAGGCGCCCCACAGGCAGCGTGTCGCCTCGAGGTCGATCTGGAACCTGTCAAGCCCGGGCGTGATGAGGACGCCGTCCACAGCGTGCTCTCTCGGAATGACTTTCCACGTTTGCTCGCCGTCGAAGCACATCATCCAGCGTTCATGGATCGGGCCGTCTCTGGTTTCACGCCGCAGGTCGCGCGCGATGAAGATGCGGCCGCCGTCCACCGCGAGCGTGTCCGTGTGGACAGACGAGACGAAATGCTGCGTGACGACGTACTCCGCCCCGAATGACTCCCAGCGTGCGCGATACGCATCGAGAGCGTCACAGAGGGCGTCACGGCTCGGTACCGCGTCATCCTGCGCGGCCGTCGCCTCTGCAAAGAGAATAGACAACGAGAGTGCAATCAATACATGTCGTCGCACTATGGCCATGCATCGGCTCCCCATGGCGCTCGACCCATCTCGATGGACTACGGACACGTGTAGTACAAGCCGCACTCCTGTGCAACGGTGACGGCGCAAGCGCCATTGAAGCACGTGCCCCGCCCAGCTGATGGACAGTTGATCATACCGGTGGTGGTGCAGCCGGATGTCTGAGCGTCGCGGCAGATCATCGACGTGGGGCCGGTCACGCACGTTGTGCAGACGTAGGCGCCTTGCGGCGGGCACGGCATGATCGGAGAGCAGCTGGCGGCTGACACGAAACAGTCGCGGGGTGAAGGCTCTCCCGGTCCACCATCCGCACCGAGGTAGAGGCGCAGCTCGGCGTCGGAGAGCGAGCGGAGTCCGTTTGTGCTGGGCGTGCTCATGTGCGCGAATGCACTCGTGTAGGCGTAGGCGATGAGCGCCAGGACGAGGATGGGGATCGCGAAACCGAACGCGGGGGTGAATCGCACGGTTGCCTCCATTTCTGGTGCCTGCCGTCTCGGTGTCCGATAGCCGATGCGCCCAGCCATGATACCTTGGGGGGGGGGGCAAGAGGTTCTCGTAAGAACTTCGATAAACCCGGGGAAAACACCAGCACACGGTGTCGTCGCGACCCTGTCTCCGGAACATCTCTTCTTGGTCTCTGGGGGCTGGTCGTGCGCCTTCCGATATGTTGAAGAGGCGGCCGCTCGGAAAGAGCGGCCGCCGTTTGTGATCGGGTCGTGTGGGGCTTAGTCGCAGCCCGTGGTGTAGGCGTTGAGGAAGGCGAGAACATCGAGCGTGTTGATGGCACCGTCGAGGTTGAAGTCGGCGGAGGCGTCGCCCGAGGTGTAGGCGTTGAGATAGGCGAGCACGTCGAGCGTATTCACCACGCCGTCGCGGTTGAAGTCGGCGATGCAGAACCAGTCCGGCATCCAGGGGCGAAGATCGATCTTGAACGATTCCTGCTCCGAGAGGACGGGCAGGGGGAGGATGAGGTAGATGCCCACCGCCTCGCCGGGGAGCACTGGCGCATCGAAGGCGATGCGGAGCGTGCCGTCGTCGTCCATCCACGACTCCCCGGCGCGGTCGATCGAGCAGTAGGGGGGCATGTAGGGGTCGAAGTACGGTTCGCGGCTGTTGAGCATCAGCCCGTGGATCGGCTCGTGCCCGGCGTTGATGGCGCCTGTGGCGATCTGTGCCGCGCCGGTCGTGACCTCGACGACGCCGGTGTCGCCGTCGCCGAGCGGGGCGACGGAGAGCATGTCGTAGTGGACGCCGTCGCGCTCGGTGGAGAACTTGATGCGGAGCTGCGCGCCCTCCGGCGTCTTGCCGGTGAAGACGATCTTGATCTCGATGGTCTCACCGTCGGCGAAGGAGCCGGGGGTCTTGAGGATGCACTTGGCGACGGAAGAGGCCGGATCGACGACGGTGTCGTTCTCGCTGTCCTGGATCACGCCGTCGCCGTTGTCGTCCACGCGGTCGTCGTTGCGGTCGAGGACGTCGGCCTCCCTGATGAGCGTGCCGGTCTTACCGACGCCCTCGAGGCCGATCGTCACGTCTTCGGCCTTCTGGCCGGTGGTGTTCTTGACCTTCACGATCACCTGTGAGCTGCCTGCGCCGACCTTGACCCCCGCGCCGCCGCGCGGCACGTCGGTTTGGGCGTGGGCGGCGAGGGCGGCGCCGGCGATGGCGAAGGCGGCGAGCAGGCGGCTCGGGCTGGTTCGGGTCGTCTTGCGGTACATGAGAGGCTCCTCGTTCTCGTGGTGCGTTCGCGTGCCGGGCCGGCCCCGGCCACGGTTCGCCAGCGACCCTTCCTGTCGCCGCTCACGCCATTCGGGCGAAAAAACGGCGGCCGCCCGCGAAGGGGCGACCGCCGCGTGGGGTTCAGGCCGGCAGAGTGCTCAGTCGCAGCCCGCCGTGTAGGCGTTGAGGAAGGCGAGCACGTCAAGGGTGTTGATGACCGTGTCGCCGTTGAAGTCCGCGGAGGGGTGCCCGCTGGTGTAGGCGTTGAGGAAGGCGAGTACGTCGAGGGTGTTGACGACGGTGTCGCCGTTGAAGTCGGCGCGACAGGGCACGATGAGCGGCATCAGGTTGAAGAGGCAGGTGTCGTTGTCCAGCCAGCCGGAGTGGTTCTCGGGGATGTAGGCGTTCCCGCCGAGGACGACCGCGCTCTGGTTCGGCATGAACGACGGCGGCAGGATGAAGAACGCCACCGGCTGGTTCTGGATCGGCGGCCCGAAGACCGTGTTGATCTGCACGAAGGCGTGCCCGTAGGGGAACATCGGGTGCTGGTCCGTGTCCGGCACGGCGTCCGTCAGGCCGCCGATGAAGAGGGCGGAGTGGTTGGCGAAGTCCAGTTCGGCCTGTCCGACCGGCACGATGCCGAGGTTCATGGCGAGCTGCTGCGAGATGCTCGACACGGGCGAGGCGATCATGCGGGCGTGGACGGGCTGTCCGTTGAGGTGGACCGGCAGCGCGAAACTGGTCTCCTCGACGATCTCGTCCTCGTAGTTGTCGTCCTGCTGGACGGGTGCCTGCTGCTGCGCCTGCTGCTGGACCTGGACCCAGCCGGTGCTGCGTTCGTTCTTCTTCGGATCATTCGTCTCCTTGTCGTTCAGCACGAGCTTGTGGCCGTCGATGGTCGCGCCGGCGACGTTCGCGCCGACCTTGGTGACGACGGAGTTGGTCTTCTTCGCCTTGGCGGCGTCGTCCGCGCCTTCCTGCTCGGAGGCTTTCTTCGGCACGTACACCTTGACCTCGACCTCGCGGGCGGGGCCGTTGTTGGTGCCGTCCGCGTTCTTGGGCTGCACCTTGATCTTGACCTTGTTGAAGACGTGGCACTTGACCGAGCCGCCGCCGGTGCCCCCGAGGGTGACCGAGCCGTCGGCCGGGTTCTTCGGGTCGCCGTTCTCGTCGAGCAGGCCCAGCTTCTTCGCGTCCTCGAAGGAGATGGTAGTCGTTCCGCCGGAGTCCACGATCCCCGAGGCCTCCTTGTCGCCGATCGCGACGCCGACCGGGTACTTGGTGCCCTGGTCCTCGGGGCCGGCGGCTGCCGAGAACGCGATGCCTGCGACGGCGACGATCATCGCGGCGGCGCGGGCGAAACGGCGAGAGCGGACATTTCGGTTGCTGCACGGTGTGGTCATGGCTCTGCTTCCTTTCCGGTTGATGGTCGGAGCGTCGAACGGACGCGACGCGGAACACCCGCAGGCTCGCACGGCTCGTCGCTTCAATCAGCGGCCCGGGGCGTGCTGCCTTCGGCACCGGGTGTTCAGCGACGGCGAAGGGCTTCGCTCACGCGGTCTCGGGGTTCGTGGCGCAGCACCGGCGACGGCACAGCAAGCGCAACTCCGCGGCGTCCGGCGCACAGGCGAGAGTGTGGGCAAAAAGGAAACGGGGCCTGGAAGGCCCCGCCCCGGAGAAAGACTCTGACGCGATCGTGAAGGTCCGCGACGATTGCGGCTCAGTTGCAGCCGGCGTTGTAGGCGTTGAGGAACTCGAGCACGTCGAGGGAGTTGATCACGCCGTCGCCGTTGAAATCGGCGCGCGGGTCGCGAGCGTTGTAGGCGTTGAGGAAGGCGAGGACGTCGAGGCTGTTGACAACGGTGTCGCCGTTGAAGTCGGCGCGGCATGGGTTCTGCCAGGGGCCGAAGGCGAAGGTGCCGTCCTGGAACCAGTGGATGGCCTGACCGGGGAAGACGGGGATGAGTTGGTCGAGGAACGGGCCGTAGAGCGGCGTCGAGAAGACCGGGATCGGGCTCCACGGCGCGTTGGCGAAGGTGGTCACGATGCCCTCCGGCGTGTGCTCCCACGAGCCGACGAAGTGCGTCTCCATGCCCTGGGGCGTGAAGTCCATGGGCGCGGCGACGGCGACCTCGGAACTGATCCCGCAGTGCTGCTCCCCCTGGCAGTTGCCGGTCTCGGTGATCTCCGCCGAGCCGGCGTCCTGCCCGCCGTCGTTGACCATGTGGAAGTACCCGGCGGGCGGCGCCGCGGAGCGGATGTCCTTGCCGACTTCGAGTTCCTTCACCTTCGAGAGGCCGGTGCCGGCCTCGCCCTGGTTGCCGCAGCCGCCGTCGTCGATGCGCTTCCACTTGACCCACGTGAAACTGCCGGGGAGGCGCACGACGTCGCCCTCGCCCAGCTTGTCGCCTTCCTTGAGGTCGGTCCACTCGTCCGAGCCGGCCTTCTTCACCTGCACCCCCCCGCTGACGCCGGTGATCTCCACCTCGACACCGGCGAGTGCGCCCGGCGCGAGAACGCCGAGAGCGAGCGAGGCCGCGAGCGCGAGACGCGCGAGCGGACGGAACGAACGAGAACGAACGATCAGACGCGCCATGATCCGGCTCCTGTTGGCTGCGTAGGTGTGCGTTGCGACCGGGACGCTCCCGGCCCGAAGGCGGAGCGACAGCGCGGAACGGGACTCACCCGAACGTATTGCAATTGCGCGCCGGGCGGCGCTATTCGGGGAGTTTCTCGAGTTCCGCCTCGACGCGCTCGACGATGCGCTTGACCGTCTCGGGGCCGAAGTCGAACCGCAGCCCCGCGGCGCGGAAGAGTTCCGGGAGCGGGCGCGAGCCGCCGAGGCTCAGGGCGCGGGTGTAGGCGTCGATGGCGGCCCGCTCGCCCTGTTCCACGGACGTGAGCCACAACTGCAGTGCGCCGAGCTGCGCGATGCCGTACTCGATGTAGTAGAACGCGTGCCCGAAGAGGTGCGGCTGCCGCTGCCACGTCCAGCGCTGCGCGTCCTCAAGCCCGTCCCAGGAGACAGCCGGGCCGAAGCGATCGTCGAGTTCGAGCCAGTGGGCGAGGCGCTGCTCGCGGCTGTGGGTCGGATGGCGGTAGACCCAGTGCTGAAAGGCGTCGATCGTGGCGATCCAGGGCAGCAGCACTACGGAGCCTTCGAGCTGCTGCCGGCGCGCCCGGGCGGCGTCCTCGTCGTCGGGGTAGAACGCGCGGGCCTCGCCCCCCCAGTAGGGCATCGTCAGCAGTTCCATCGACATGCTCGCCACCTCGGCGAACTCGATGGGCGAGTGCCGGTAGTGCAGCAGCGGCTCCTGTCGCGTCAGCATCGAGTGGAAGGCGTGCCCGGCCTCGTGCACCATCGTTTCGACGTCGCGGTGCAGGCCCGCTGCGTTCATGAAGATGAACGGCACGCGCGAGCGGTCGCGCATGTACTGGTACCCGCCCGGCGCCTTGCCGCGCCGGCTGTCGAGGTCCAGGCACGCGCCCCCGGCTGCGCCGCGCGTGTTCGAGCCGTCGCCGAGTTCGGCGAGCATGGCGGCCAGCCGCGGGTCCAGCCGCTCGAACGTGCGCACCGACTTGGCCATCAGGTCGCGCCCGCCCTCGAACGGGCGCAGCGGCGCGCGCCCCTTCACGTCCACCGCCAGATCCCACGGACGCAGGCGGTCCACGCCCAGCGACGCGCGGCGCTCCTTGTTCAGCCTGCGAGCAAAGGGCACCACGATCGCCTCGCACGCCCGGTGGAACGCGAAGCAGTCCTCCGGGGTGTAGTCGAAGCGACGCATCGAGCGGAAGGCGTACTCGACGAACGTCGGGCAGCCGGCGTTCTTCGCCATGCGGTCGCGCAGGGCGATCATCGAGTCGTAGGTCTCGTCGATCGCGTCGCGGTCGCGCAGGCGCCGCTCGGCGACGGCCCGCCATGCCGCCTCGCGCACCGAGCGGTCCGTGGACTCCTGGTACCGGCCCATCTGCGGCAGCGTGCGCTCCTCGCCATCGAACACCACGGTCATCGCCCCGGTGATCTGCTGGTAACGCTGGCTCAGTTTCTCGAGTTCCGTCTGGATCGGCACGTTCTGCTCGCGGAAGAGTTCCACCTCCGCCCGCACGTCGCGCTCGATCACCGCGTAGCGCTCCGTCGGCAGCGGGAAACGCGAGTGCAGTTCGACCTGCCGCTTGTCGAGCTCGAACGCCGCGGGCTTCAACCTCGGCGGCACGGTCTCGATGTACCGCGTGAACGCCTCGGAGGCTTCGCGGTTCTCGGTGTCGCACGTCATGGTGACGTAGAGGTTCGCCTCGGCCTCGCGGCACGCCGCCTCGAGCTCACCACGGTCGATCAGCCACCGCTCCAGGTCCGACGCCGACTCCACCCGACGCTCCAGCAACGCTCGAAAGTACGGCTCCACGTTCTCCCAGCGCGTCGCGTCCAGGTCGGCGGGAACGAAATCGGTGCGAACAGCGGTCTGCATCGGCGTCTGCCTCCATGTCGGTCGTGCGGGGCGGGATGATAGCGGCGCGCACAAGAAAGGCCCCGGACGCGCGTCCGGGGCCTCCCCCTCGTCTGGTTCCGAGAGTCGGTTGTGTCAGCGGCGTCGCAACTGGCGCAACAGTTCCTTCTGGTCCTCGAACCACTGCTCGTCGATGCCGGTGAACAGGCCGAGAATCGGGTGCTTCTTGAACGCGGCCTCCATGATGGCCAGTTCGCGTGCTGCCTTGCCGACGAACGCGCCCCGCTCGCGGTCGTCCTGCGCGGAACGGGCGTTGGCGATCGAGATCTGGTACTTGGCGAAGTTCGACTGGAGGTTGGTCTCCGCCTCGCTCATGCTCCGGCGCCACTCGCGCTGGTGCTTCTCGGCCTTGGAGACCGGGAACGGCACGCCGGGCACCGTCTCGCCCACCCATTCGAGTTCCGCGTACCCGAGCTGCTTCCCGAGCTCCTCGATCGTCGCGGCCTGCCCCTTGGCGAACTTGAAGCGGACGGCCTGGCCGGCATCGAAGGTCAGGATGCGGCCCTTCGGGTTCACGAGGAAGTCGCCCTCCTCGGTGTTGTACCACTCGACATCGCCGTTGGGCTTGATCGTGCACGAGAGCGGGTCGTCGATCTGCATCGAACGCATGATGGCGGGGTGGTGCTGGCCCTTGGCGGACACCTTTTCCATCATGTAGAGCACTTCCTCGAGACCGCGGTCCTTCATGGCGACGAGTGCGCCCGAGTAGCCCGTGCACGCGCCGTAGTTGCCCTGGGGCATGAAGTAAATTTCCTCGATCACGTGGGCGGTCATCGCCGCCGCAGAGATCGCCGACTCGATCCACGCCACGACGTGGAACTTCGGCTTGTACTCGTCGTGGATCACGTCCTGAAGGAAGGAGAGTTCGTAGAGGAGACCCCCGCCCGAGTTGATCTTGAAGACCACCACGTCGACCCCCTCTTCTTCGAGCATGGGGATCGCTTCCTTCAGGGGCTTGTGCGAGAACTGGGTGCCCACCATGCCTTCGAGGGTGAGCACGGCGGCGCGCTTCACGCCCGGCATGCGCGGGCTGGACTTGGGCGAGCCGTCCGGGGCGCGGACAGGGTCAATCGACGCGACCGCCGGGGCCTCGGGGGAGCGTTCGACGCTGGCGATGTCCGCCGGGCCGAAGAACTCGGTGCGCTCGATCCCCGCGATCGTGACCTTGATCCAGACCGCGCCCGCGGCTTCGCGGATGATCTCGCCCTCGAAGACGCGGCCGTCCTTGAGAACGACGCGGTCGGCGGCGTCGGCGGCGGGGAGCGGGCCGAAGCCCAGCCACGCGGACGCGAGCAACGCCGCCGCGACGATCGGGCCACACACAGACCTGCGGATGCGATTCATGGTGTTCCTCATCATCATCTCGATCTTCAGGACCAACCCGCCGGGCGGATCACCGCTTGTCCTTCATCTGTTCCTGCCGGATCTGCTCGATCATCACGTCGATCTGCTGAGGCGACGGCACGTTGTCGAGCCGCATCAGGCCCAGTTTCGCGACTTCCTCGAACCGCTTGAGCACCTGCTGGATGCGCTGGAGGGTGCGGATCTGCTGCGCCCGCGCGGCGGAACGCTGGTTGTAGTCGCCCTGCACCTGGATGCGCCCGAACTCCTCCATGAGCCGACGGATCTCGCGCTCGCCCTCGGTGATGTCCTTCCCCCAGCGCTCCCAGATCTGCTTGGCGCGCCCCTCGATCATGTTGTGCCGGCGGTGCATCTGCAGCTCGAACAGCAGCTCGTCAAGGTTGCTGACGGTGCCCTTCGAGACGCCCAGGTCGCGCGCGATCTGGGGGGTCAAGGTGAGGGTGTTCTTGCCCTCGCCTCGAGCGAGCGCCTGGATGGTGTCCTTGAACTCGTCCTTGGTGCCATCGTTGGTCAGGAGGAACTCGTTGGGGCCTTCGGGGAGTCGTTCGAGCAGTTCGGCCCGACCGCCGACCATGCGGTAGGAGAGGACGTAGTCGGTCCTGGCCATGGCGGTGACGATGCGCGGGTCGTACCCGCCGTGGTTGGCCATGCCGCGGGCGTGACCCATGCCCGCCGAGAACAGCTTCTCGCGGACCATCTCGTCGCCCGTCGTGCCGTACTGGTAGATGAGGTTTCCGATGCCGCCCATCTTGCCGTCGGGATGGAAGTAGATCTCGGGGAAGTTGAACGGCAGGAAGCACGCCCCGCCCATGGCCTTCTTCACCCAGATGACAATGCGGGGCATGTAGCCCCATTTCTGCGGGATCTCCTGCGTGAAGATCGGCTCGATGTCCTCGGCGAGGAAGATCTGGCCGAACGCGGCGGCGTCGTCGGGCGCGTCGCTCCCGTCGCCGAACGTCCAGGCGTTGTCGATCACGACGATGAGCACGTCCGGCTTGTGCTGCCGCGCGTCCTCGAGCACGTTGCGGATCGGCGTGACCGAGATGTCGCGCCCGAAACGGCCGGTCATCTCCATCACGTACACGCCAGGCGCGCCGGGGTCTCCCGTCACGCGCGGGCTGGCGTCGCGCCGCTCGTCGCGCACGTTCGGGGCGGGTGTCTGAGGAGCGTCCGTCGTCGCTACGCCGCGCTGCACTTCGAGGATGTCGGCCTTGCGATAGACCGTCGGCGCGGCGATGCTGCCGACCTTCACCTCGAAGCGGATCTCCGTCGCGGTCTCTTCGAGAACCCGACCTTCGACGATGCGTCCGTCCTTGAAGATGATCACGTCCCTGGCGCGGGCCGCCGTGCCGTCCTGAAGCACCCCTGCGGTTGCTTCCTTCGCAGGGATCGGCGTCAGGACCGCGGCGGCCGCGACCACCACGCTCAGCACCGACACGACCCATCCACGCGCGCGCGCACTGCCCATATGTCTGCTTGCCCTTTCAGCCCGTTCGTTCGGAGTCGGGCCCGTTGCACACCGCTCGGACACCCCCTGAGATGCGACCCCGCACAGATATTAGACCCTCGTCCGGGCCGCAAGTTCCAGCGCAAGAGCCAAAGCCTCGTCTCGGGTTCGGATTCTGTCCTCCAGCTGGGCGTCGTAGACCGCCGAGAGGAGGGTCGCGAACTGAGGCCCTGGCGTCAACCCCGAAGCCGTCAGGTCGTCCCCGGTGATGATCGGCTCCGGCGATAGCCCCGAAGGCGTTGCGGTGAGCGCATGGACACATCTGGCCACTTCCGCCCCCACCTCAGGCCTGTACGCGGTCAACAGGGCGAGAGTTTGGGCAAAGTACCGGGTGGAAGCCAGTCGTTTTCGGGCCGCCACGCCGAGACCCGACCAACTCCCGGGCAGCCCGACCGCCCCCCCCAGCACGGCGCGGAGTTCGTCGCGCTCCTCGTTGCTCAGGCAGAGCGCCCTTCGGCGTGAACGGACCAAGGCGGGGAGTTGGGCTTCGCTTGCGATGTCTCCCCGGTCGATCGCCCAGGCACCGAGACACGCCGCGAGCCCGGTCTCGGGTCCGAGTCGGGCGAGAACCGTCGGCTCGGCATGACGGTGGGGGGCATCCAGAACCGGTCCGTCGAGGGCGAGAGACTGGAGCAACAGCACGGCCCGGGTGCGCGAGGGCCGATCCATCATGCTCCGAATCTCGTCGCCGATGCGCTCCCGGCTCACGCCGCCGAGCGCGGCAGCGTGTTCGCGGATTGCCCTCGCCGTTCCCGCCTCGATCTCAAACCCGAGCCTCGCCGCGAAACGGACGGCACGCAAGGCCCGCAGGTGGTCCTCGGCCAGACGCTGGGCCGGATCGCCCACCGCCCGGATGACCTTGCGCTCGAGGTCCGCGACGCCGCCGACGAGGTCGATGACTCGACCGCGTGCCCCGGGCGTGCCGCCCTCGGCGAAGGGGTCGAGGAAGAGGGCGTTGATGGTGAAGTCGCGCCGGCGTGCGTCGGCCGTCGCGTCGGCGAACTCGACGTGGTCCGGGCGGCGTCGGTCGGAATACGGCCCGTCGGCGCGGAACGTGGCGACCTCGACCGCTACATTGCGCTCCTTCACCAGCACGACGCCGAAACTCGCGCCGACCTCGTTGGTGCGGCGGAAGAGCGAGCGGATGCTCTCCGGGCGTGCGTCGGTGGCCACGTCGTAGTCGGTGGGTTCAAGCCCGAGGAGTTCATCGCGCACACACCCGCCGGCCAGGTAGGCCTCGTGCCCCGCCTCGCGGAGGACGCGGACGATGCCCACGGCCGCGGCACGGGCCTGCTCGCTCGTCCAGGGTTGTTTCGCGGCGGGCACGGCCAGAGTGTAGTGGCCGCGCGTGGGAGCCGGCAGCGAGCAGGAACGCGGTGGACGCGGAGGAGCGCGAAGAGGTCTGTGTCACGATCGGCTCCGATGTGATCGTCAGACCATCACTGGTTTACTCACGCTTCGCCGAGCGCTTCGCCGAGCCGACCTCCGCACGCGCGGAGGCGTTCCTCGGCCGATTCCCGCGCGACGCCGAGCCTGTGCATGACGACCGCCGTCTTCACCGCGCCGTCGGCGCGGGCGAGGAGCGAGAGCGCGTCATCGCGGCCGAGTCCCGTGAGCGTGGCGACGATGCGTGCCGCCCGGTCGCGGAGCTTGTCGTTCGTCGCGCGCACGTCGACCATCAGGTTCTCGTAGACGCGCCCGGCCCGCACCATCAGCGTGGTGGAGATCGTGTTCAAGGCGAGTTTCGTGGCGGTTCCCGCCTTCATCCGCGTCGAACCGGTCAGCACCTCGGGTCCGGTGCGGAGCACGATGAGATGGTCCACTCCCGCAGGAGTCTCGATCTCCGCGCAGACGATGAGCGCGGTTACCGGGCGATCGGGCAGCGACGCGGCACGCTCGATCGCGCCGAGGACGAAGGGCGTGGTCCCTCCGGCCGCGATGCCGATGATCGTGTCGCGTCGCGTGAGCCGCAGGGCGTCGAGATCGGTGTGCGCGCCGTCGTGTTCGTCCTCCTTCGATTCGCTCGAGCGAGTGAGCGCGGGCGCACCGCCCGCGATGATGCCCACGACACGCCCCGATTCAACCTGGAACGTCGGCATGGCCTCGGCCGCATCCAGCACCCCGAGCCGACCGGACGTGCCCGCTCCGACGTAGACCAGCCGTCCGCCCGCCGAGAAGCCCGGCTCGGCCGTCTCGATGAGAGCCGTGAGCGATGGGGCGGCCTGGCGCAGGGCGTCGATCACGCGGGCGTCCTCCTCGTTGATCAGGCGGACACACTCCGCGATGCTCATGCGATGGAGTGACGCGCTGCGCGGGTTGCGCTGTTCGGTCAGAAGGTGCGAGCGGTCGGGGAGAGAGTTGCTCATGGTTTCGCCCAGCAGCCGGCGACAGGCGCCGGTCGCGTGCAGCCGGTGACGCGCGGCAGCGTGATCGGAACGCGATCGTCGCAGAGCGCGCCGAGGACAGCCATCGCGACGGCCTCGCGATCGCCGACGCAGACGCCGTGCGCGGAGGTCGTCTCGGCCGGAGCGGCGCAGCGCGCGCCGATTGTCTCGACGAGAGCGCGGTTGTGCGCACCGCCGCCCGCGAGCAGCACGCGATCGCACTCCCCGACAGCCCGCGCAACGGCGACCGCGATTGCCTCGCAGACCGACCGGCACAGGTCGTTCGGCGCGACGCCCGCGCCGAGATCGGCGACCAGAGCGGCGGACTCGTCCCCCGTGCCGAGCGAGCGTCCGCTCGTCCGCTGCGCTTCGAGGCGGGAGGACAAAGCGTCAACGACGCGCGGTAGTGGGCGGCCCCGCGAGGCGGCCGCGCCTTCGGCATCGAACGGAGCGTGCAGAGCCGCGCGAGCAGCCGCGTCGAGCAGATGGTTGCACGCGCACACGTCCGCCGCCTCGATCGTGTCGAGCGAATCGGACGCCGACTCGACGCGAGGCAGGCGCGTCACGTTGCAGAAGCCGCCGAGGTTCACGATCGTGCGCCGCTCGCCGGGGTCGCCGAAGAGGATCGCGTCCGCGATCGGCGTGATCGGCGCGCCCTGCCCGCCCGCCGCCAGGTCCGCGGCCCTCAGGTCGAACACGACGGGCACGCCCACCTCGCTGGCGAGCACGGCCCCGTTCATCAGCTGCCAGCTCAGCGGCGGCGCGTGGAACACCGTCTGCCCGTGCGCGGCCACAAGGTCGATCACCGCGCCGCGCGACGCGTCTCTCACCGCATCCGCGTGAAGCAGCGCCAGGTCGCGCGCCATCGCGGCGATCTCGCCCGCGGTGTGTGCGCGCCCCGAAGCCAGCGACCGCAGGCGCGTGCCCAGATCGCCCAGCGGCCGCCCGGCTGTCCGCTCGACACAGGCGCGAATCCCCAGCCCGCGTCCCTCGACGCGCACCAGCGCGGCGTCGAGACCGTCGAGGCTGGTGCCCGTCATGCAGCCGACGATCGCGCGAGAAGGTGGCACGGCATGAGCGTACGCAGGGCGAGAGCGTCCCGCGCGCAAAGCCCTTGACCGATCGCTTGCGCCGCGGAGCGCGCTCGTTCATCGTTTCTGAACACGGCGGACCGGAGGCTTGTCGCAATCTGAGCGCGACGCTGACCCGAGCGTGACGCATGGCGAGGTAGTGTTCTGCCCTGAACGCGTCGTGGGGCGCGCAGTCTGGAACACACACGGGCCGGAGGCACACGCTCATGGGAACGCGCACGGATCGTCGGGGGTTCACGCTGATCGAGTTGCTCGTGGTGATCGCGATCATCGCGCTGCTGATCGGGATCCTGCTCCCCGCGCTGGGCAAGGCGCGGCAGGCGGGGCAGATGGCGATGTGCGCGAGCAACCAGCGCACCGTCGCGCAGGGAGTGGCGTTCTACACCGCGAGTCACGACTACTTCCCCGCGGCCTACGTCTACGGGTCGGATGAGTACTCGGGGGAGTGGAAGGTGGAGCAGCAGCAGGAAACCAACCCGATCCCGGCGAACGGGTACATCCACTGGTCGTGGGCGCTGTTCGGCGGGACGGACGGGGGTGCGAACGTGCCGGAGGGCGCGTTCGAGTGCCCGACGATGACGAGCCGCGGCGCGCCGCGGACGAACCCCGGATCGAACACCGATGACTGGGAGCCGGGTCAGCAGAATGACCTCGGCAACGGCCCCGGGGCGCAGACGCCGCGCGACCGACAGGCGGCGCGGGTGGCGATCACGGGGAACGCGGCGCTGTTCCCTCGCAACAAGTTCTGGCCGGGGACGCTGCGGAAGAACCAGCTGGCTCGTGTGGCGTGGATCGACGGGGCGCAGCAGGGCGCTTCGAAGACGATCCTGGCGACGGAGTTCTACGACAACAGGGATCGTTGGACGTCGCTGGCCAGCCACTTTGACGGGCGGATCAAGAGCCATCGCTCGGTGACGCCGTTCATCGGTCGATCGTCGGGGAGCGACGTCTACAACGAGCCGAACTCGGGCGGGGTGCCGCGGTTCGTGTACCCGGACAAGGACTCGATCCTGCCGACGAAGAAGCTCGGGCCGAACATGATCGACAACCCGCTGAGCACGCTGAACGCGGTGGGTCGGCACCACTTCAGCGAGAAGGTGAACTTCGTGTTCGTGGACGCGCACGTCGAGTCGCTGACCGTGCAGGACACGATCAAGGACCGGCTGTGGGGGGACAGGTTCTACTCGATCACCGGGAACAACCGCGTGGACCTGAAGTTCAACAAGTGGGATTGACGGAGGACGGGAGAGAGGAACGAGAGAGGTCGTCGTTGTGATGGCCCCCGCCGGGTGGAGACCGGCGGGGGCCGGAGAGCCGGAAGGACGGAAAAGCCTGACCCGATGAGCGGCCGCCGCGCGGCGGTGCGCGATCGTTACGCCCACACCCCGTACAGAGAGAGGATCATCCATGTCCAGGAAGAATCTGCTCACGTTCGTCGCGCTCGGCCTCGTCGGTGGCGCGGCCTCGATCGCCGCGGCGCAGCCGTACATGGTCAACGGCACTGGCGCCACGCTGCTGCAGTTCGTGTTCAAGCGCCCGGCGTCGACCAACGACTTCATCGACGTCGACGGGGACTGCCTGCTGGCGATCGACGGCGACCAGCTGGCGCCGTTCGATAGCAGTTTCCCGTGGCGGCCGGACCAGCACTGGCAGGTGACGTACCGCGTGGTCGGATCGGTGAACGGGTTCGCAGAGTTGCGGGACTGGGGCTTCACGTACCTGACGATGCCGGACCTCGACGCCGGGGCGAACACCTACACCTCGGCGTTCTCGGATGAGTCGCTGTGGAACCGGGACGTGTTCGTGTCGGCGGGCATCCCGCAGGGGTTCTACAACGCCGCGAACCCGGGCGGCACGCCGGTGCGCTCGCTGATGGACGGCACCTTCCGCGTGACGACGAGCACGGACCCGAGCGTGGGCGGCATCCTGGTGGATTTCGCGGCCATCGACGTGCCGATCGGGTGGTCGGTGCGGCAGGAGACCGGCTCGCCGAAGTTCAATCGCGTGCCCGGCGCGCCCGGCTACGGTGACAACCCCGCGCCGATCGTGAACAAGGACGGGACCGAGGTGGAGACGGAGGACAGTCGCCTCCCGTCGCTGTTCGGGTTCAACGGTCCGATCAACGTCAACTACGGCAACCCGGACGAGTACACGGCCTTCGACACGCTGATCGCGAACGCGCCGGTCGGTGCGATGGTGAACTACGGCGTGGGCCGGGACGAGATGCACATGTCGGACCTGCGGTTCCTGTTCGCGACGGGACGGCTGTCCACGGGTGAGAACCTGATGGCCGTGACGCGCGACGTGGGATCGGGGACGCGCAACGCGTGGGCGAACGGCATCTGCCTCGACCCGTCGTGGTGCGTGGGCGAGAACATCGGAGCGCGGACGGTGAGCACGGCGAACGACCGGCTCGGGCCGGACTTCCAGCCCTCGAACAAGGGCGGTTCGAGCCGGGTCGAGGGCACGGTCATCAACCATCGTCTCGGGATCGGGCACACCGGCGCGGAGCGCGGGGCGTCCGCGGGTTGGCTGACGGGCGGGCGCGCAGACTACCTCGCGGTGATTTCCGACCTGAAGGGCGGCGTGGTCGCGGCGCGTCCGAACCTCGTCAACGTGCTGGACGCGGGGATCAACGGGTACAACATCCAGGGGCCGGCGGTGATCGCGACGCTGGGCGACCCGCTGAGCGCTCCGGCGGAACTCGGCGGGTACGGGATGTTCGAGCCGTACCTGGACTGGGGTTTGGACGGCATCTCCGGGACGAACGACGCGGGCGAGGGCAACTGCCAGTACGACGTGGGCGAGCCGTTCGTGGACATGAACGGGAACGGCGTGCGTGACGCCGTCGAGGCGCGCCCGCCCGAGCATGCGCTCAACCCGGCGATGCGGAACCCGCAGGCCGCCGCGTACGTGAACAACATCACGCGGTCGATCCAGGCGTTCTCGGAGGTTCCCAGCGCCGATGAGAACCTGTTCACGCCGGGCGAGTACATGGCGCTGAACTACGTGCTGGTGGCCGCGTCGCTCAACGTGCCGCAAAACCCGCCGCCGTCGGATGCGTCCTGCGTGCCGCTGGTTCCGAACCCGGACTTCAACCCGGCGTTGTACGACTTCATCCTGAACGAGTCCGGCAACGTGCTGGGCACGCCGCCGTTCAACAGTTTCAACTACGCCACGGCGGGCGTTGCGCCCACGCGCAAGACGGGCGAGACGTACTCCGACGGCGTGGTCGGCGGGGGGAACTACGTCGATCAGGCGGGCAACCCTGTTTCCTACGGCAGTTCGCTGAACATGCGCAACAAGGTGTGCGGCGACTTCAACAACGACGGGAAGCGAGACCTCAACGACGCGCTGGAGATGATGAAGGCGTACCGGGCGCGCAACGGGGGGCCGGCGTGGCAGCCGGGAACGCCGGCCGTGATCGAGATCCTGGGCGACTTCAACGGCGACGGGAACTTTGACGCGGCGGACATCCGCTATTGGGCCGATGGCCTGGCGATCGACCCGGCGACGGGCAGAGTCAACCGCGCCAAGGGCTTCAAGGCGGTCGATGACGCCTGGCAGGCGCTCACCGGCAGCAACAACTTCTTCGGGACGACGATCGCGGGCGGCCTGCCGTACATGAGCGGCGACTCGGCGGCGGACGTGTCCGGGCCGGGCGCGAAGCACACACGCGGGTTCGCGCCGATCGGGCACGACGGCGTGATCGACATGCACGACGTGGACTACATCAAGGCCCAGTTCATCGGCAACCCGTTCGTGACCGATGGCGTGGCGGACTGGGAAGACATCAACGAGGCCGTCGGGTTCGACCTCTCGGGCGACGTGACGGGCGACCTGCGCGTGAACCAGGAGGACGTGAACGCCGTGCTGGCGATCCTCGGGATGGACTGCCCCGCGGACTTCAACGGGGACACGATCGTGAACTCGCTCGACTTCATCGCCTTCCTGAACGCCTACACGGCGAGCGATCCGAGGGCCGACTTCAACGGCGACACGGCGATCAACTCGCTGGACTTCATCGCGTTCCTGAACGCGTACGTGGCGGGCTGCCCGTGACGCGAGCCTGATCGAGAAGCCCCGCACGCGGCGCGCCCCGCCGCGAGACGCCCCCGGCCGTGCGCGGGGGCGTTTTCATGCGCCGCGGCGGGCGTTCGTCAGCGGGCGGAGCCGACGAGTTGGGCGTTGGTGGGGAAGCGTTCGAGAGCGGCAAGGAGTTGTTCGACCTGCTGCGGGGGGGGCATGCTCATGAGCCGGCGGCGAAGGGCGGTGATGGTGGCGAGTTCCTGCTCGTCCATGAGCAGGTGCTCCTTTCTGGTGCCGCTGGCGGCGAGGTTGATGGCGGGGAAGAGCCGCTTCTCGGCGATCTTGCGGTCGAGGATGAGCTCCATGTTGCCGGTGCCCTTGAACTCTTCGAAGATGACCTGGTCGCCCTGTGAGCCGGTGTCCACGAGGCAGGTGGCGAGCATGGTGAGGCTGCCGGCCTCCTCGGTGTTGCGTGCGGAGCCGAAGATTTGCTTGGGGACTTCGAGGGCGCGGCTGTCGATGCCGCCGGTCATGGTTCGGCCGCTGCTGGCGTGCTTGCGTGAGCGGTTGAAGGCTCGGCCGACGCGTGTGAGCGAGTCGAGCATGACGACGACGTGCTTGCCGGCCTCGACCATGCGCTTGCAGCGTTCGACGCAGGTGATGCAGACCTCCACGTGGCGCTCGACGTCGTGGTCATTGCTTGATGCGATGAGGCGGACGCGGTCGCCCCAGGGGCGCGGGTCAGGCTCGGCGGGGCGCGGTTCGCCGTTCGTGCCGGGCGGGCCGTTGGGTCGGGCGGGCATGGAGGGGCCGAGGAAGGTCCGACGGAAGTCGGTGACTTCTTCGGGCCGCTCATCGACGAGGAGGAGGAAGACGTAGACCTCCGGATGGTTGCGGAGGATGGACTCGGCGATGTTCTTGAGCAGTGTGGTCTTGCCGGCCTTGGGGGGGGAGACGATGAGGCCCCGCTGGCCGCGCCCGATGGGACAGAAGAGGTCGATGAGCCGACATGCCGCCGGGCAACCGGGGTATTCGAGGGTGAGGCGGGGCTGGGGGTCGATGGAGGTGAGTTCGTCGAAGGGCTTGCACTCGCGGTAGCGCTCGGGGTCGAGTCCCTCGATGGCGAGGAAGCGTTCGACGACGGGACGGGATTGGCGGGGTGCGCCCGGCCGGCCCCGGCGGCGACGCCGCGGCTTGCGGTGCACGACCTCGACGGTGACTTCGAGGCCCGAGCGCAGAGGCAACTGGTCCCCGAAGTTGACGGGAACGAAAGGATCGTCCGCGCTCTCGACGATTGTCGCGCCGGCCATCTGCCGGACACGACCTTCCGAGCGCTGCGGCCACTCAAGGATGCCGGTCAGCGTCTTCATCCAGACCCGGTTGTCTTCGTCCCGGCGCGGGCCGCGGGGTGAACGCCCCCGACCCAGGCCGCGGGCGGCTTTCCCTCCGAGCGGCGCCGCCCGCACCAGCGATGAATGAGAGCCGTGCGAGGGGTTGAAGTCAAGCATGGGCGGAAAAGCCGTACCGAGGGGATCGGGCGGGAGTGGGCCGGGGCTTGAGGGAAGTATCGAGAGCGGTTCGCATAGGATGCGGCCGCGGCGGCCCCGCGGGTGCGTGGGGCGTACAACGGGTCCGCCGACGCCGATCGTGGTCCTTGCCTCGCGGCCTCACTCCATGCACGTGATCCAGGGCATTCCGGTCTCCCCAGGCGTTGTGATCGCGCGAGCGTTCGTGCTGGGCGACGACCGGGTGTGGGTGCCGCGCCGGTCGCTCGCGCCGGAGGCCGTCGAGGCGGAGCAGGCGCGGTTCGATCGGGCGCTGGCGGACGCGGTCGCGGACCTCGACCGCGTGCATGCCGAGGCGGAGCGAGAGATGGGGTCGGAGGCCGCAAAGGTCTTCCTGTTCCACAAGGGGATGCTGCGCGATCGGAGCCTGATCGACCCGATCCGGGCGAAGATCGCGTCGGAGCGCGTGAACGCGGAGCACGCCGTCACGACGGTCTTCGATGATCTGGCGGCGCAGTTCCGAAGGAAGACGGACTCGGCCTTCACGACGAAGGCGGACGACATCCGCGACCTGGCGAATCGCCTGCTCACGTGCCTGGTCGGGCAGCGGCGTTCGCGGCTGGACGAGATCACCGAGCCGACCGTGGTGATCGCGCGCGACCTGACGCCCTCGCAAACGGCGTCGTTCAACCGGCGCACGGTGGTGGGGTTCGCCACGGACGCGGGCGGGCGGACGAGCCACACGGCGATCGTGGCCAACGGGCTGGGGCTGCCCGCGGTGGTGGGGTGCCACAACGTGACGTCGCTCGCCTCGGACGGAGAGCGCGTGGTGCTGGACGGAGATCGCGGCGTGGTGATCCTGGACCCTGACAATGAGCAACTGGGCAAGTACGCGGGCTACGCGGAGCAGCACCGGCTGGCGGAGCTGTCGCTGGCGGAACTGGCGGACCAGCCCGCCGTGACGCGCGACGGCACGCCGGTGGAGTTGCTCGGGAACATCGAGTTCCCGGAGGAAGTGTCGGCGGTGCTGTCTCACGGCGGGACGGGGGTGGGGCTGTACCGGACGGAGTTCCTGTTCCTGGCGGCGAACCGGGAACCGAGCGAGGAGGATCACTTCGAGGCGTACCGGACGGCGATCGGGCTGCTCGACGGGCGGCCGCTGACGATCCGGACGATCGATTTGGGTGCGGACAAGTACACGCAGGCGCGTGCCGCGGTACCGGAGCGGAACCCCGCGCTGGGGCTTCGGTCGATCCGGTACTGCCTGGCGGAGCGGGCGATCTTCAAGCGTCAGTTGCGGGCGATCCTGCGGGCGAGCGCGCTGGGTCCGGTGAAGATCATGTTTCCGCTCATCACGTCGATCGGGGAGTTGCGGCACGCGCGGCTGATTTTGCGCGACGTGATGGAGGATCTGGCGGAAGAGGGGGTGGCCTTCGACCGTTCGGTGCCGGTGGGGATGATGGTGGAGTTGCCCTCGGCGGCGTTGCAGGCGGGCATTTTCGCACGGGAAGTGGATTTTTTCTCAATCGGGACGAATGACCTCGTGCAGTACACGCTGGCGGTCGATCGAACCAATGAGCGGGTGGCTGGGCTGTACCAGCCTTGGCACCCGGCGGTGGTGATGCTGATCCGCCAGGTGGCGCGGGCGGCCCGGAAGGCGGGCATCCCGGTGTCGTGCTGCGGTGAGGCGGCAGGGGAGCAGGCCTACGCGATGTTGCTGCTCGGACTCGGGCTGCGTACCCTTTCGGTGACGAGCGGCGCGATCCCGCAGGTCAAGCGGCTTGTGCGATCGGTCACGATGCAGGAGTGCGAGCGTGTGGCGCGAAAGGCGCTGACGTTCGATTCGGACGTCGAGGTTTCCGCATACGTGCGGGAGCACGTCCGCAAGATTGTCCCGGAGGCCTCCGGCGGTCGTTCCGCCGGGGGGGGGTAGGCGAAGCCCGAAGCGGCGAGCGCTCCCGAAGCCGAAGGGTGAAGACGAAGAGGCGTGACGCCGCCCGGCGTCGTGCCCGACAGACGAAGCCCCCGGCAGGCTCGCGGCGTGACGCCGCCGGCCGATCCGGGTCGGCGCCCCGGCCGGCGCGAGGGCACGCGCCCGCACGCCACCGGCCGGGACAACGGGACTTGCGGCGTGCGCTCCGTGCGGGCGCGGCGCGCGGGTTCCGACCGGCCGCCCGTTGTGTTTCGGGCGGGCGATCGTCCTCCTCGGGGACGGCGGCGCGCGGCGGTCAGGCCGGCGAGCCAGAAGAAGATGCCATCGACACGAATGCTGATCAACTACGTCCCCGGCGAGGAATGCCGCGTGGCGATCGTGGAGGACGGGAAGCTCGAGGAGTTCCACGCCGAGCGCGTGGACGCCGTGAGCAGGGTGAACAACATCTACGTCGGGAAGGTGACGAACGTCGAGGCCGGGATCCAGGCGGCGTTCGTGGACTTCGGCGTGGAAGAGAACGGCTTTCTGCACGTCTCGGACCTGCACCCGCGGTACTTCCCGGGCGAGGAGGACGCGACGGAGCAGGTGGGGAAGAAGACGCCGCGGCGCGAACGCCCCCCCCTTCAGGAGTGCCTGAAGCGCGGGCAGGAAGTGATCGTGCAGGTGCTGAAGGAGGGCGTGGGGACGAAAGGCCCGACGCTGACGAGTTACCTGTCGATCCCCGGGCGGTACCTGGTGATGATGCCGCTGATGGACAAGGTGGGGGTGTCGCGGAAGGTCGAGGACGAGGAGCAGCGCGCGAAGATGCGCGAGATTCTCGACCAGCTGGAACTGCCGGAGGGGTTCGGGTTCATCCTTCGTACGGCGGGCTTCGAGCGGACGAAGGCGGAACTGAAGCGAGACCTGGCCTACCTGCTGCGGCTGTGGAAGGACATGGAGCAGCGGCTGAAGCAGGGGAAGAAGCCGCGGCTGCTGTACTCGGAGAGCGACCTGCTGGTGCGCGCCCTGCGCGACTTCGTGACGAACGACGTGAGCGAGATCGTGATCGACGATGAGGGCGCGCTGAAGCGCGCGAGCCGGTTCATGAAGATCGTCGCGCCGCGTTCGAGCGTGAAACTGCTGCACTACACCGGCCGGAGACCGCTCTTCCACGCGTTCGGGGTAGAGCCGCAGATATCGAACATGCACGCGCGCGAGGTGCCGCTGCCCTCGGGAGGGCGGCTCGTGATCGACGAGACGGAGGCGGTGGTGGCGATCGACGTGAACAGCGGAAAGAGCCGCTCGGCGCGCGACGCGGAGACGAACGCCTACCGGACGAACCTGGAGGCGGCGGACGAGATCTGCCGGCAGATCCGGCTGCGCGACCTGGGGGGGATCATCATCAACGACCTGATCGACATGCGCGCGTCGAAGCACCGCAAGGCGATCGAGCAGCGCTACCGCGAGCGGCTGAAACGCGACCGGGCGAAGAGCACGATCCTGCCCATCTCGGGCTTCGGCATCCTCGAGATGACGCGCCAGCGCATGCGCGGGAGCCACGAGAGCGTGCACTTCCACGAGTGCCCGACCTGCCACGGCCGGGGGCTGGTGCAGCGCCCGTCGTCGGTGGCGTCGGATGCGCTGCGTGAACTGGCCGCGCTGCTGGAGCACGACCAGGTGGCGCGGGTGGAACTCGTCGTCAGCCCGCGTGTGGCGGGCGAGCTGCTCTCGAACAAGCGTCGGAGCCTGTCGCGGGTGGAGCGTCGGAGCGGCAAGCACGCGGACGTTCGGGTGAGCGAGACGCTGCCGGTGGACCGTTTCTCGCTGTACGCCTACGACGCGTCGGGGGCGGACATCGACGTGTCGCGCCTGCCCGCGCCGAAGGCGCCGGAGTCGGAGTTGAAGCCGTGGGAGGACGCGCCAGGTGACGAGGCGTGGGCGCTCGATCCAGGCGAAGCGCCCCCCCCCGAGGCGGAGGCGGCGGAGGAGGAACAGTCCGTCGAGCCGGAGCCGACGCCGCACCCGATCGAGATGGACGGGCCGGAGGAGGGCGACGAGGGCGCGGGCGAGGGTGGGGGGAAGAAGAAGCGTCGCCGCCGTCGCCGCCGTCGCAAGGGTGCGGGGGAGGGGACAGGAAGCGCGCCCGCGGAAGGCGCGGAGGCGCCCTCGACCGCCGCTCCGGTCGAGGGCGGCGTGTGCGATGACGCCGCTGCGAGCGCGGGCGAGAGCGCGCCGGCCGAAGGCGGTGATGGTGGGGGGAAGAAGAAGCGTCGCCGTCGGCGCCGCCGCCGCAAGGGCGCGGGCGAGAGCAGCGGCGAGCCTTCCGGTGCGGAGGGAACGCCCGAGGGGGCGCCGGCGCGCGAGGCCGAGGAGGGTTCCCACGCCCCGGAAGCGGGGGAGGCTTCGGGCGATGGGCCGCCGGATGACGGCGCGGCACAGGGTGAGTCCGGGCTGAAGAAGAAGCGTCGTCGTCGTCGTCGCAGGCGAGGCGGAGGCGGCGGGTCGGAGGGCGTGGGCGCGAGCGATGGCGTCCGCAGCGACGGGATGGAGCGGACGGGCGAGTCGAGCGCGCCCGCGAGCGCGCCGGCGGTCTCGCCGAACGGTCAGCCCGCGCCGAAGCCGCAGCCCCGGACGCTGTATGCTGCGTCGCGGCGCCGCCTGCTGCCGAGCGAGAAGGCGCGTCTGAAGCCGAAGGAGGAGTGACGCGGGATGGCCGGGCGGGGCGCGACATCGGGAACGGAGATGCTCAGCGTGCGCCGGCTCATCGTGCTCGGTTCGACGGGGTCGATCGGGACGCAGGCGCTCGAAGTGGTGCGGCACCTGAACGGGCTGCACCGGGCCGGGGTATCGCCGGTGCGGTTCGAGGTGGTGGGCCTGGCGGCCGGCCGGAACGCGGGTCTGCTGGCGGAGCAGGCGTGTGAGTTCGGCGTGCGTGAGTGCGCGTTGGCGGAGGGGGGGGGCGTCGAGGGCGTGCGCTGCCGGGTCGGGCCTGGCGCCGCCGAGGCGCTGGTGCGCGAGGTCGAGTCGGACGTCGTGCTGGCGTCGATCGTGGGCGTGGCGGGGCTTCCCGCGACGCTGGCGGCGGTGGAACTGGGGCGCGACGTCGCGCTGGCGAACAAGGAAACGCTGGTCGCCGCTGGCGCGCTGGTTGTGCCGGCGGCGCAGCGAGCGGGCGCGCGGTTGCTGCCGGTCGATAGCGAACACTCGGCGGCGTGGCAGTGTCTCGCCGGTCTGCCGGGGTGCGCGGATTGGCCGCCGATGATCGCGCCCGTGTGCGTTCAGCGGCTGGTGCTGACGGCGTCGGGCGGGCCGTTCAGGACGTGGACCTCTGCGCGGGCGTACGACGCGACGCCCGAGCAGGCCTTGGCGCACCCGACCTGGTCGATGGGCGCGAAGGTCACGATCGACTCGGCGACGCTGGTGAACAAGGGGCTGGAGGTCGTCGAGGCGCACTGGCTCTTCGGGCTGGGCGCGGACCGCATCGGGGTGCTGATCCATCCGGGATCGATCGTGCACGCGATCGCGGAACTGGCGGACGGGTCGGCGATCGCGCAGCTGGGCGCGCCGGACATGCGCGTGCCGATCCAGCACGCGCTCTGCGCGCCGTTGCGGCTGCCGGGGTGCGGGCGTTCGCTGGACCTCGACAGCCTGCGGACGTTCGAGTTCGAGACGCCGTGCGAGGAGCGGTTCCCGGCGATCGGGCTGGCGCGGCGCGTGGTCGAGGTGGGGGGCACGGCGGGCGCGGTATTCAACGCGGCGAACGAGGCGGCTGTGGACGCCTTCTTGCGGACAAGGTTGATCCCATTCGGGCGGATCGTGGAGATCGTGCGAGAGGCGATGGAAGCGATCGCGCCGCGGACGGTACGAACGCTCGCGGACGTGATGGAGGCGGACGGCGAGGCACGGGCGTTCGTGGCGTCGCTCGTGGGCGAGTTGGCGGGGCGCAGCGTTGGCTGATCCGAACCGGGCGATCCAGCAGGCGATCGAACTGCACCGCGCCGGTCGCACGGCGCAGGCCCTGGCCGCGGCGCGCCGGGCAGTGGCGGCGGCGCAGGGGAACGCGAACGCGCACAACGTCCTTGGCGTGATCTTGCTGGAGTCCGGGGACGCGGCGGGAGCGGAGCGGGCGCTGCGGCGAGCGGCGTCGCTTTCGGTGAATGCGCCCGGGCCGCACAACAACCTGGGCAACGCGCTGGCCGCGCTGGGCAGGCTGGAGGAGGCGGAGACGGCGTATCGGCGCGCGCTGGAGATCGACCCGGCGTACGTTCCTGGCGCGCTCGGCCTGTCTCGTGTGCTCACGCTCCAGGACCGGAACGAGGAGTCGGCGGAGGCGGCGGGCGTGGGGGCGGCGGCGAACCCGCGCGACGCGAGACTGCGTGTAAACCTCGGCGGCGCGCTGCTGGCGGCGGGGCGCGTGACGGAAGCGGTGGCCGCCCTGCGTGAGGCGGTCGCGATCGCGCCCGCGGACGCCGAAGCGCTTCGGCAACTGGTGAGCGCGTTGCACTACGACGCGAATGCGTCGGCGGACGAGGTGTTCGAGTTGCACCGGCGGCTGGGGCGGCTGGTCTCGGGCGGGCGCACACCGCCCGCGATGCGACCGTCGGACGCGGGCAAGCGGCCCCTGCGGGTGGGGTACGTGTCGTCGGACTTCCGGGCGCACTCGGTGGCGTTCTTCATCGAGCCGATCGTGGAGCGCCACGACCGCGACGAAGTGCACGTGACCTGTTACATGACCGCGCCGCGGCGCGACGACACGACGGAACGGATCCGGTCGAAGTCGGACGCCTGGGTGGACGCCGCCGGGATGAGCGACGACGCGCTGGTGCGACGCGTGCGCGCGGACGGGATCGACGTGCTGGTGGAGTTGGGCGGGCACACGGTGGGCAACCGGCTCGGCGCGCTGGCGGCGAGGGCCGCGCCTGTGCAGGCGACGTGGATCGGCTACCCGGCGACGACGGGCGTGCCCGCGATCGACGCGAGGCTCGTGGACAGCGCGACGGATCCGGACGGCGCGGAGCGGCTCGCAATGGAACGGCTGGTGCGGCTCGACCCGTGCTTCCTGTGCTATCGGCCGCTGGACGATTCACCCGACGTGCGACGGGGGCCGGTGGAGTCGTCGGGCGTCGTGACGTTCGGCTCGTTCAACACGCTGCCGAAGATGGGCGAATGGACGCTCGCGGCGTGGGCGGACGTGCTGCGCCGTGTGCCCGGGTCGAGGCTCGTGCTGAAGAACATGGGGCTTGCGGACGCGCGGGCGCGGGAACGAATCGCGGCGTTCTTCGAGGGGCGCGGCGTGGAACGATCGCGGCTCGACCTGCTCGGGCCGACGCCGGGCCAGCGCGAGCACCTGGAGGTGTACGGCCGCGTGGACGTGGGATTGGATACGTTCCCGTATGCCGGGACGACGACGACGTGCGAGGCGATGTGGATGGGCGTGCCGGTGGTGACTGTGGCAGGCGGCGCGCACGCGTCGCGGGTGGGGCTGAGCCTGTTGCGCGCAGTGGGGCTTGAGGACTTGTGCGCGCCGACGGTGGAGGCGTTCGTTGAGTCGGCGGTCTTGCTGGCGCGGGATCGGGAACGGCTTGCGTCGCTGCGAGGCGGGCTGCGCGACCGGGTGGCACGGTCACCCCTGTGCGACGCGGCTGGCGCGTGCCGGCGGGTGGAGTCGGCGTACCGGAGTCTGTGGTCGTCGGCGTGCGGGGGTGAGGCGGGGCACGGGTCCGAGCGTGGCCGTCTATGATCGGCGGCGCAGGCCCGGGAGCGGGCCTGGCGGAGCATTCACGCGGAGTCGCCTTGCCATGCCGCACATCATCGGCGAGCCATGCATCGGTACGAAGGACACGTCGTGTGTGGACGTGTGCCCAGTGGACTGCATTCACCCGACGAAGGACGAGCCGGAGTTCGAGACGGCGGAGCAGTTGTACATCGACCCGGACACGTGCATTGACTGCGGTCTGTGCGTGGACGAGTGCCCGGTGAAGGCGATCTACCCGCAGGAAGACCTGCCGCCGGAGTGGAGCAAGTACATCCAGGTGAACCTGGAGTACTACCAGAAGAAGGGCTGAACGGGCGGGCGATCGCTCGTGCGCGTGATGCGTCTGACCATGATCCGAACCGCCCCCTGGACGCTCTGGCGGCACACGACGGCGGAGTTGTGGCGGCTGCTCCTGCTCACCACGGCGGTACTGGTGACGGTGATCTCGTTCGCCGCGGCGGTGAAGCCGCTGGCGGACGGGAAGCTGGGACCGGCGGAGGCGATCCGGTTCGTGCTGCTGGCGATGCCGCCGATGCTGGCGTACGCGCTGCCGTTCGCGTCGGGGTTCGCGGCGACGCTCGCGTTCCACCGGATGGCGCAGGACAACGAGGTGCTGGCGGCGCACGCGGGGGGGGTGAGCCACGGGCGCGTGCTCGCGCCCGCGGTGGCGTCGGGGCTGGTCCTGGCGGGCGTGCTGCTGCTGCTCAACGAGTGGGTGATCCCGCACTTCCTGCGTTCGATGGAGCAGGTCGTCCGTCAGGACGTAACGAAACTGATGGTGCGGTCGTTCGAGCGGGGACAGTCGGTCGAGATCGGGTCGCTGATGATCCATGCGGACACGGTGGTGCAGGTCGATCCGAAGGCGGACCCGAGGCTTGCGGAGATGGGAGCGACGCAGTACCTCGTGCTCGGGGGCGTGGTGTTTCTGGACATCGACCGGTTCGGCGACGTCCGCGACGAGGCGGTGGTGCGGCGGGCGCCGATCGTCGTCGTCCCGGACGAGGACGAGCACGGGCGCAGGCAGAGCCTGGCGTGGGTGCGGCCGGAGCAGGGGTCGGGGGTTCGGCGCGACGAAACGCTGATCCTGTTCGAGCAGCTGCGCCCGTTCAGTTTCGTGGTGCCCAGCGCGTTCGAGGACGACCCGAAGTTCCTGACCTTCGGTGAACTTCGGCGTCTTCGCAACGAGCCTGACCGGATGAGTTTCATCCGCACGCGGACGCGCGACTTGGCGTACCACCTGGCCGAGCGGGCGACGACGGACGCGATCAACGACTCGCTGGTGTCGCAGGGGCGGGTTCGGCTCGAGCGGGCGAACGGCGAGCCGATCGTGGTGCGTGCGGCTGGGATCGCGTGGGATCACCCCGAGCGGGCGTGGAGGCTGATCCCCGCGCGCGATGGCGCGCCGGTCGCCGTCGAGGTGTGGCGGCTCGGTCCTGGCGGAGAACCGGGCGGGGGGGGGGTGACGGAGATCGTGGCGGAGCAGGCGTGGCTGGCGACGCACATGGGCGGACCTCGGCTCGAGGACCGCGACCTGACGCTGCGGCTGACGCTGCGCGGCTTCGCGGCGCGCGGGGCGGGCGCGGAGCCGGGAACGATGGGCGAGGCGCCCGGCGGGCAGTTGGCGGAGCGCGTGCTGGACAACATCCGGCCCGGTCAGAACCCGCTGCCCTCGCTGCTGGCGCTGGACGCGCCGCGCCTGCTCGCGATGGCCGGGCCGAGGGTGACGGGCGAGCGCGCGGACCCGTTCCTGCTCCCGCCGACGCGGGAGTTGAAGCGTCGGCTTGAGCACCTGGACCGCGAGATCACGAGCAAGCAGCACGAGCGCTGGGCGATGGCGACGAGTTGCTTCGTGATGGTCATCACCGGGGCGGTGACGGCGGTGAGGCTGCGTTCGAGTCTGCCGCTGACGGTGTACCTCTGGAGTTTCTTCCCCGCGCTCGGGGCGGTGCTGACGATCAGCGGGGGGCAGTCGCTGGTGCACAACACGGGCGCGCCGGGCCTGCTGATGCTGTGGGGCGGGGTCGGAGGGCTGACGGCGTACACGCTCGTGGCGTACCGAGGGCTGAGGAAGCACTAGTGTCGGATGCAGCGTCCACAGCAGGGGTTCGCACGTTCGCGCCGTGGGCGAGCGGGTGGCGTGCGACGCTGCTGCTCGTGCTGAGCGTCACCGCGCTGCGGATCGTGTATCTCGTCTGGCTCTGCCCGTACACGCTGATCGAGGACGAGGCGCACTACTGGGAGTGGAGCCGACGGCTGGCGCTGTCGTACTACTCGAAGGGGCCGGGGGTGGCGTGGCTGATCGCGGCCTCGACGCGGCTCTTCGGCGATTCGGAATGGGCGGTGCGGCTGCCGGCGGCGCTCGCGTCGGGTGCGTCCGCGCTCTGCGTGGCGGGGCTGGCACGCGACGCCTGCCGGGACGGACGCGCGGGGTTCTTCGCCGCGGGCGTGTTCCTGCTGATGCCGGTGTTCCAGGTCGTCGGGCTGCTGATGACGATCGACGGGCCGATGGTGGCGTGCTGGGCGGCGGCGTGCTGGGCGGGGTGGCGCGCGATCGAGCGCGGGTCGGGTCCGGCGTGGGTTGCCCTCGGCGCCGTGCTCGCGGTCGGTTTTCTGTTCAAGTATGTCGTCGTCCTGCTCGTGCCGGGGCTTGCGTGGTACACGCTGATCCGGCGCGGTTCATCGCGTCCGAGAGCGGGGTGGGGGTGGGTAGCGGCGGGCGTCAGCGTGGGGCTGCTGGGCGTCGCGCCGGTCGCGGCGTGGAACGCGGCGCACGGGTGGCCGACCGTGCATCATCTGCTCGGGCATCTCGGGCTGCCCGGGGGCGACGTCGCGCCCACGCAGGCGGAGGGGGGGGGCTGGCGTTACAACCCGAAATGGACTCTCGAGTTCCTGGGCGGGCAGATCGCGCTGGCCGGCGCGCCGCTCCTGCTCGGCGTCTACAGCGCGGTCGTGGCGATCCGGCGGCGGAGCGAGCCGGCGTGGCCGGGGCGGGCGTTCCTGATCGTCTGCGGCGCGCCGGTGCTGGCGATCTACGTGGCGGTGTCCTTCCTGACCGAACCCGAGGGGAACTGGCCGATGGCGGGCTACGTGACGATGGCGGCCCTCTGCGGGTGGGGCGTCGTGGACGCGATGGACGACGTGCTGCGCCGGCGCACGGCGTGGGGCGCGCTGCCCCGCGGTGAGCGTCCTTGGGCTGGGATCGTGCGTCGAAAGCCGGAGTCGCACCGGCAGATCGCTTGGGACGTCTCGGTCGTGCTGGGGCTGGTGATCGGGCTGGGGGCGTTGCGGATCGACCTGCTGTCGAAGGCGCCCCTCGTCGGGTGGATGTTCCCCCAGGGTCGGATGGGGGGAGCGGACGAGCGCGCGGCGGACGCGGCCCAGCGTCTCGACGCGCTGCGCGAGCGCACGGGGGTTGAGCCGTTCGTGATCGCGCAGCAGTACGGTCGCGCGAGCCAGATGGCGTTCTACCTGCCGGGCCGGCCGACGGTGTACTGCGCGAGCAGCCTGACCGAAGGCCGGGCGACGCAGTACGACCATTGGCCCGAGACGGACCTGCGCAACCCGGAAGTGGAGCGAGCGCTGCTCGGGAGGCCCGCGCTGTTGACGGGGGCGACGATCGAACAGTGGCGGCCTGCGTTCGAGCGGGTGGAGCCGGGGCCTCAGCTGCGCGGGGAGAGCAAGGCAGGAAGGCTCGTGTTCGTGGGGATCGGATACCGTGGGTTCGGCGCGGCGGCGCGGCAGGGGACGGAGGAGGGCGAGCGGTGATCCATCGCACGGTGGCCGAGCGGCAGATGCGGCGTTCGCGGGCCATGACGGCCGGCGCGCTGGCGCTGCTCGGTCTGCTCGCGGTCTCGTTGCTCGACCGGGCCGTGTACGACGCGATCACGTGGCCGCCGGAGCGGAGGGCGGCCGGGGAACTCGAAGACTGGTACCAGATGCTGCGCACGGCGGGCTACCTGCCGGCATGGCTGTCGGTCGGGGCTGCGATCGTGCTCCTGGGACGAGAGGGGGGGGATGACCGTGCCGCGGCACGTCGGGCGGCGACGGTCGTGCTCGGCGCGCTGACGGCAGGCCTCGTGGCCGAGGCGGTGAAGATGCTCGTCGGGCGCGAGCGCCCGGAGGTGTCGGGCGTGGACGGGGCGTGGCAGGGGTACGTCTTCCGCGCGCCCTTCGGGGCGTTCATCGATTCGTCGAACCTCGGGTTTCCCAGCTCGCACGCGGCGACGGCGTTCGGGGGGGCGTTCGCGCTGGCGGCCGCGTACCCCCCCCTTCGATGGCTCGCGCTCGTGCTGGCGTGCGGGTGCGGGCTGACACGGGTGCTCTCCGGGGCACACTTCGCGTCGGACGTCTACGGCGGGGCCGCGCTTGGCTGGGTCGCGTCGCGGTGGTGGTGGCGGGGGTTGTCCGGACGGTGGGGGTGGGGCGGCTCCGCGCTGCCGCGCTGGGAGCGGGTGGGATGAGGCTGCTGGATCGGTACATCGCGCGGCAGTTCCTCGTGAACGTGGTCGTGCTGTTCGTGCTGCTGTTCAGTTTCGTGGTGGCGATCGACGTCTCGCTGAATGTGCACAGGTTCATCGCGAACGCGACGAAACTGGCGCAGTCGGGGAGCGACGCGCAGCCTTCGGGCGCACGGGTGGCCGTGGTGACCGCGTTCCTGGTGGCGGACCTCTGGTGGCCCCGTCTGCTGCAGCTGTTCAACTTCATGCTCGGCCTGGTGATGGTCGCCGCGATGGGCTTCACGCTCACGCAACTGGTGCGACACCGGGAACTGGTCGCGATGCTGGCCAGCGGGCTGAGCCTGCGGCGTGTGGCCGCGCCGATCCTTGCGGTCGCGCTCGTGATGACCGGCGTGCAGGCGCTGAACCAGGAGTTCGCGCTGCCGCGCATCGCGCCGCTGCTGGCTCGAGACACGGGGCAGGCCGGGCAGCACGCCATGGGGGCGTCGCGCGTGCCGCTGGTCGCGGACACGCTCGGGCGGGTGTGGTACGCGAGGGCGTTCGACGCGGACACGGGAGTGCTGGAGGACGTCTACGTCTGGGAGCGCGACACGCAGGGCATGGCGATCCGCCGGATTCACGCGGAGCGGGCGCGATGGCGGGCCGGCGGCTGGGACCTGGACGGCGGGATCGCCGAGTCGCGGACGAACAAGGCCGAGCAGCCCGTGCGGGTGGAGCGGATCGAGACGAACCTGGACCCGACGGAGTTGCGGGTCCGTCGGCACGACGCCTATCGGCACGCGCTGAGCTGGCGCCAACTCGGGCAGATGCTCCGCGTGCTCGACCGGCTGGACCGAGACGCTCCCGAGGTGCGAGCGAGGCGGGAACAGATCCAGCGCGAGCGGTGGGGCCGGGTGTCGATCATGGCGTCGAACGTGCTCGCGTTGCTGATCGCTCTGCCGTTTTTTCTTGTTCGCACGCCCGGTAACATGGTCGCTCGGACGCTGCGGTGTGCGCCCGTGGCGATCGTGGCGTTGCTCGGGGGAATACTGGGTGCGTCCGCGCCGGTGCCCGGGTTGCCGGCAGCCGTGGGGGTGTTCGTCCCGACGGTGGTGCTCGGCCTGGTTGCCGTGGCGTCGCTCTCGACGATCCGGACATAAGGCGGTGCAGCTCAAATCGCGGAGGTTCCCTCGGGGCGGGACGCTGTTGCGAGGGAGCGCGGCCCGCTAAGATGGAACGCACAGGAGGTTCCCGAGTGGTGCAGGGTCGTCACCGTTCGCGGCGCGGGTTCTCCGTGGTCGAGCTGATCATCAGCCTCGCGATCGTCGCGATCCTGGTCGGCCTGCTGCTGCCGCTGCTCGGGCACACGCGCAGCATCGCGCACGAGGCGGTGTGCGCGAACAACCTGCGACAGATCGGGCTGGGGTGGCATGCCTACTTCCAGGAACACGAACAGTTTCCACGCCACACGGACGAGCCGGACTGGCAGTACGGCGGGGTGCGGTTTCTCGGCGGCGGGGAGCTGGCCGTGCTGGACGCGGAGAGGCCCATCAATCCCTACATGGCGGGAGAGGCGCACGCAGAGAGCGGGCGCGTGGCGAGAACGTTCGCCTGCCCGGCGGACGTGGGCATCTATCTGAAGGGGCCTCGCAACGCACCGAAGCAGTCGGTTCTGGACGATCGGACGTGCTTCGAGGCGTTCGGGACGTCGTACCGGGCGAACACGTTCCTGCTGGACTCGACGCGGGCGGGGATCGACGATCTGGCACGCCCGCTGAAGGTCGCGGAGGTGACCGCCCAGCCGAGCCGGTTGCTGCTCGTTGCGGACCCCATCTGGTACATCGCGTCCGGGGCCGAGGGTCCGAAGCAGGGTGTGCTGGATGCGTCGTGGCACTCGGAGCCGTCGGGGGGGAACATGGCGGCGTTCGACGGTTCGATCCGGTTCGTGGTCTTCGGGCCTGGGCCGAGCGACCGGTACGAGTTGATGCCGAGGCCTGAACTGGCGGACGGGGACTGAGGCGGGCGGTTCCGGGGCGTGGCTGGGCCGGTTGACCGTCTGGGGGCTCCGGGTATCATCCGTGCTCGCTCGGTGGCCAGCTGGGCGGCGATTGTGCCGCTGTAGCTCAGTGGTAGAGCGCACCCTTGGTAAGGGTGAGGTCATGGGTTCAAATCCCATCAGCGGCTTGTCCTGCTGAACCGGGCGTAGTGTGGTAGGGGCCGCGAGGTGGGGCGGCCGGGACGGGCGGGCCTGTATTCCCGCGGAGGATCGAGCGTACAACCCCTGGGCGGTGGCCCAGCCGGCCGGCGGGATCGTCGCCGGGAGACAACCGGAACCTGTGGAGGTAGTCGGACATGGCCAAGGGCACCTTCGAGCGCACCAAACCGCACGTCAACGTGGGCACGATCGGGCACATCGACCACGGGAAGTCGACGCTGACAGCCGCGATGTCGGCCCGCTCCGCCGTCAAGTTCGGCGGGCAGGTGAAGACCTACGCGGAAATCACCAAGGGCGGCACGGTCCGCGACGCGAACAAGACCGTCACAATCCATTCGTCGCACACGGAGTACGAGACGGCGAACCGCCACTACGCGCACGTGGACTGCCCCGGCCACGCCGACTTCGTGAAGAACATGATCACCGGCGCGGCCCAGATGGACGGGGCGATCCTCGTCGTCTCCGCCGCGGATGGTCCCATGCCGCAGACCCGCGAGCACGTGCTCCTCGCCCGTCAGGTCGGCGTGCCCTACATCGTGGTGTTCCTGAACAAGGTGGACCTCGTTGACGACCCCGAACTGCTGGAACTGGTCGAGATGGAGGTCCGCGACCTGCTGAACAAGTACGACTTCCCGGGCGACAAGACGCCGATTATCCGCGGCAACGCGAAGGCCGCAGTCGAGAACCCGCGTGACGACACGGCCGGGAAGTGCATCGACGAGCTCTTCGAGGCGATCGACAGCTACATCCCCGAGCCCGCCCGCGAGGTGGACAAGCCCTTCCTGATGTCGGTCGAGGACGTGTTCTCGATCAAGGGCCGCGGCACGGTGGCGACGGGGCGCATCGAGCGCGGCGTCATCAAGGTCGGCGACGCGTGCGAGATCGTCGGCTTGCAGCGCGAGAACCGCAACTCGGTCGTGACCGGCGTCGAAATGTTCAACAAGACGCTCGACCAGGGGCAGGCTGGCGACAACGTCGGCGTGCTGCTGCGCGGCGTTGAGAAGAACGATATCGAGCGCGGGCAGGTCATCTGCAAGCCCGGCTCGATCAAGCCGCACACCAAGTTCAAGGGCCAGGTCTACGTGCTGACGAAGGAGGAAGGCGGGCGTCACACGCCGTTCTTCCCGGGCTACAAGCCGCAGTTCTACTTCCGCACGACGGACGTTACGGGCGGGGTGCTCGAGCTGCAGGGCGAGGGCGGGAAGAAGGCCGAGATGTGCATGCCCGGCGACAACGTCACCATGGTCATCGACCTGGGCGACAAGCCCGTCGCCATGGAGCCGGGGCTGCGCTTCGCCGTCCGCGAGGGCGGCCGGACCATCGGCTCCGGCACCGTCACCGAGATCTTGGAGTGACCGACTCCCCCGCTCGGGCGGGGGTCCATCACGCCCCGGATCGGCGCCGAGCCGAGGGGCAGGCCTAGAATCGGCGCGGCCCGTCGGGAGATCCCCGGCGGGCCGCTTTGACGACCGGGGTAGATGCCCCGAACGGAAAGGACCGCTCGACCATGGCCAAGAAGAAAGCGGTGGCACGCGAGTACGTCTGGCTGCAGTGCACCGAGTGCGGCGACCTGAACTACCGCACGAGCGTCAACACCAAGGGCGGCCTGCCCGAGAAGTTGAAGGAGGGCCTGCGCAAGTACAGCCCACGACTTCGCAAGCACACGACACACAAGATCAAGCGGAAGTAGAGAGGCATTTGGCATCGAGCACTGGGAGCCAGGTTGCTTCTGCCCTCCCTGATGCCTGATGCCTGGTGATTGATACGCCAATAGCTCAATTGGTAGAGCAGCGGATTCCAAATCCGCAGGTTGGGGGTTCGAGTCCCTCTTGGCGTGCTTGGGATGGAAACGACACGACGGCGGGCGCGGGCCTGCCGGTGGGGCCGAGCATGGCGATCGGGATCTACAAGCCGGGGCAGGGGTACTGGGTCCGCGTGCTGACGGCCGTTGGTGCGGGCGTGCTGCTGCTCGCGTGCGCGGCATGGGTGTGGAGTCAGGCCGCGCTCATCAAGATTCCGGCCGGCGCGTGGCGCTACACCCTCGGGCCGACGCAGGGGGCGACCGCTGCCGGAGCGCGGCTCGACGCGCTGGCGATCGACCCGGTGACGGCGCAGCGGGCCTCGTTCGGCGAGGCGGTGGTGCGTTCGATCGATCGGCTCGAGGCGGGCGGGACGCTTATCGTCGAGCCGCCCGTGCTGCGCGACGGGACCAGCCCGGCGGCCATCATCGCGTTCCGGGGCGACGGCGGGTTCGAGGCGTCGATCGCGAGCGTCTCGGCCGTGCCCCTGTTCGAGCAGTTGTACCTCCAGGCCGGGATGGTGGCGGTGGTGCTGCTGGTCGGCATGTGGCTGATCTACCGGTTTACGGCCCGCAGCCCGCGCGCGGTCGAGTTCCTGATCGCGACCGACGGCGAGATGAAGAAGGTGAACTGGTCCACCCGGCGCGAGGTCATCGGCTCGACGTGGGTGGTGATCGTCGCCTGCGTCCTGATCGCCGGGTTCCTGTACGTGGTGGATCAGGCCTTCGCCGCGTTCTTCGACGCGGTCGGCGTGCTTGAGCGCTGACCGACGCTTCGCTCCAACCCTCCACCGCCGCGCCCGCGGCCGGGAGACCGCACCATGTCCGAGCACGAGCGCACGACCGCCGAGCAGACGACCGCCCCAGCCTTCGACGGCCGCCCGAACGAGAAGGCGGACCTGATCCCCGAGGAGGAGCCTGTCCGTCACGAGGGGATGGACTGGTTCGTACTGCGCGTGGCTTCGAACAAGGAGAACTCGGTCCGCGAGACACTGCTCCGCAAGGTGCAGATCGAGGGGATGACGAACCTCGTGAAGCGCATCCTCGTGCCGACCGAGAAAACCAAGACGATCAAGGGCGGGAAGCAGAAGATCACGGAGACGAAACTCTACCCGGGGTACGTGTTCGTGGAGATGCGGCTGGAGCCGGACGGGCGCATCCCGCAGGACGTCTTCTTCCTCATCAAGGAGACGACGGGGGTGGGGGACTTCGTGGGCACGGCCGGTCGGCCGACGCCGATGAAGGAGCACGAGATCGAGAAGATGCTCCGCGACTCGCGCAAGCCGGACGAGGAGCCGACGGTCAAGCTGACGTTCGAGAAGGGCGAGCACGTGCTGATCAAGGAAGGGCCGTTCCAGTCCTACGAAGGGACGATCGACGAACTCTTCCCGGACAAGGGCATGGTGCGCGTGCTGGTGACGATCTTCGGCCGCCAGGCGCCGATCGACCTCGAAGAGTGGCAGATCGCCAAGGCGGACGACCGGTAGCGTTCAGCGCCGGCACGCTCAGACCTGACCCTCGGGTTCCTTCTGATCGACGGCAGCAGCGATGCTCATGGGCAAGCGCGAGGCGCGTGCTTCGTATCACGCCACGACGGTTCCGTACAACACCCGGACGCTGGGGGTCATCGCGGGCAGCCGGCCGGGGGTCGGGTCGGTACCCTTTCACGGGGTTCGAGCGCGGAGGGTGAGGGGCCATGGCGAAGGCAACGGCGGGTGCTGGATCCAGCGGGGCAACCGGGAGAGGCAGCGGTGGTGGCGCGGGCAAGCCGCGGCGGCGGAGGCGCGTAGTGCGCGTCCTGATCGTGGTGGCGGCGCTTGTGGTCGTTCTGCTTGCGGTGGGGCCGATGATCGCAGGGCCGATCGTGCGGGCGCGGGTGGAGCGTGCGGCATCCGGGGCGATCGCGGGGCGGGTCGAGATCGGGCAGGTCTCGCTGTCGTGGTTCGGCTCGCAGCGCGTCGAGCGCCTGCGGCTGGTGGACCCCGAGGGCGGCGAGGTCGCGGTGCTGGATGCGCGGGTTGAGCGCGGGCTGCTCGGTCTGGCGACAAACTGGCGCGATGCGGGGCGGGTGGTGGTGTCGGGGCACGCGACGGTGGTGCGGCGGGCGGACGGCTCGACGAACGTGGAGCGGGCGACCGCGCCTGCGACGCCCGCCCCCCCCTCGGTGCCGAGCACGGAGCCGGTCGTGCTGCCGGCGGGGTTGCGGGCCGCGCTGGCGGTGGAGGGCGTGTCGGTAACGGTGGTGGACGAATCGCTGCCGGAGCGGACGGGGGGAACGATCGCGGCCGCGGCGATCCGAGACCTGCGCGGGAGCGCGAGCGTCGAAGTCGGCAGGCCGTGGACGCTGGAGTTGACGGCCCGCACGCAGACCGGGGCAAGCGCGGCGACGCTGACCGACGGCGGGAACCTGAAGATCACGGCTCGGGTTGACGGGCTGACGGATGCGGCCGGGAAGGTGGACGCGGAAAACGCGAACGGGTCGCTGGCATGGGAGGTAACGCTGCCGGGCGTGGAGACGGGCGGCGAGATCGCACTGGAGGGGGGGGTGGCGCGAACGGTGAGGCCGGCGACCCTGAGCGCGGATGCGCAGGCGCTGGCGGCGATGTTCCCCATGCTCGCGGCGGCGTTCGAGGCAGACGAGTCGGTGGCGTTCACGCGGCTGCCGACGGTGCGGGTCGAGGCGGAGGTCGCCGCCCTGCCGGTGCCGCTGGGGGGGGGGCCGCCGGACCTTCGGCGGGCCTCGGCGACGCTGCTGCTGGCGACGAGCGCGGTGGAGGGGACCGCGCTGCTGCCGGCCTCGCCGCGAAAGCCCTTCGCGGTCGAGCCGATGGAGGTGCGCATCGACGCGACGGACCTGGCGTCGGGCGTGCGCGTGGGGGGGGGGACGAAGGCGACGATCGGCGGCGAGCCGGCGGGCGAGTTGCGGATCGTGCTGTCGGCTTCGGGGCTGCTGGATGATGCGGGCGCGCCGCGGGCGGGGCTGCCGGGTCGGGTGGAGGGGTCGGTCGATCTGACGGGGTTTGCTACGCCGATCCTGCAACCGTTCGCGGAGATGGTGGAGGCGTCGTTGCCCGCGGGCGCGGCGATCGACCTTGGCACAGACCTCGGGCCGACGGTGGACGTTTCGGTGCGCGCCGAGGCGATGCCGGGTGCGGACCCGTCAGCGTCGGCAGGCGCGGTGACGGCGGCGGTGCGCTCGGCGAACGTGGAGGTTGACGCCGCGCTGGCGTACGACGGCGAAACGGTCTCGACTCGTGGCGATGGCGTGCGCGTGCTGGTGCGTTCGGCCGCGCCCGCGCTGGATCGCCTGCTGTCGGCGCGCGGCGTGTCGGTGTCGGAGGGCGCACGGGTGGAGATTCGCGTGCCGTCGGCGTCGGCGCGGGTGGCGGGATTGGCGTCGCCGGACGGGCCGGACCTGCGCGGGGTGTCGGCGATAGTCGAAGTGGACGTGGGCGAGACGCGGGCGCAGTGGCAGCCTGGTCCGAGCGAGCCGTCGCGGCGTGTTGAACTCGCGCCGCTCGCATTGCGCGTCGGCGCGGCCAACCCGGATTCGCCGACGGTGGACCTGCGAGCGTCTGCGAAGGTGGACGGTGAGTCGGCGGGCGTGGTGGAGGTCGGGGTGCGAGGAGGGGGGCTGCTGGACACCGCGGGCCGCCCCGGCATGCCGCGCACGGTGGACGGTCGCGTGAGCGTGCGAGACGTTTCGTCGTCGCTGGTGCAGTCGTTCCTCGCCGATGCGCTGACCGCGGCGGGTCTGAACCTGCCCGACGATCTGGGGCCGACTGTGTCGCTGCTGGCGGTGGCGGCGACGACGTTCGATGACTCGGGAGCGCCGGCGGCGGACCTGGACCTGACGGTGCGATCGCGGCACGCGGACGTGACCGCGCCGCTGCGGTGGGCGGACAACGAACTCTCGAACCGGGAGGAGGGCGTGGTCATCGCGCTGCGCCGCCCGGGGCCGGTCCTGCGGAGGTTGGTGCCCGCGGAGACACGAGTTCGCGTCGGAACAACCGGGTGGGCGCGAGCGGTGGTGAGCGATCTTCGCGTGCCGTTCGACGCGGAGTCGATGATGCCGGTGGTGCATCGCTCGCGGTTCGAGGCGACGGTGACGGCGGGCGAGTTGTCGGCGACGTACGACCCGCTGCCGCCGGGCGTGACGCCGCGGGTGCAGCCGGTGCCGCTGGGTCTGAGCGAGTTGCGGGCGAAGATGAAGGCGGCGCCGGAGGGCGCGCCGCGCGTGGAGCTGGACGCGACGATGACGCACCGCGACAAGCCGTTCACGGCGCAGGCGAGGGCGACGCTGGACGGTCTGATCCGCGATCCGGGGGCCGGCGGGTCGGTGATGGACTCCATCGATGCGGCGGGGGTGAAGCCCGCCGGGACGATCGCGTTGGTCGGCGTGCCGGTCGCGCTGGTGGAGGTGCTGCCGCCGGAGTTGCGGCGCGTGGGCGAGCGGCAGGCGGACACGCTGACGATTGCCCGCGAGATCGCGGGTGAAACGATCGACGTGCACGCGGAGGTGAAGCCAGCAGACGACACGACGGGGATCGACGCCCGCGTGGCGTACGCGGAGGGGAACGCAACGCTGGCGGGCCGGTACTCGCCGTCGGCGGTCGCGCTCGAACGGGCGGTCGTGGCGGCGAAAGTCAAGCCGAGGGCCGCGGAACTGCTCATCGATGCGTTCGCGCCCGATCCCGCGTCGCTGCCGCGGTTGTCGAACGTGGCGGACCTTCACCTGAGCGTGGGCGGCCTGACGATCGCGCTTGCCCCGGACGGCTCGCCGGACTGGGAACGCACCCAGGGCAAGGCGGCGGTCGAGGTGCGCGGTCTCATTCCCATGCGAGGCGTGACCGTGCCGATGGGCGAAGGAAGCCCCCCCCTTCGCGTAGACCACATGCGGATCGACAATATGCGCATCACGCTCGACCTGCCGGCGGGCGCTCTGGGCGACCGCGGCGGCGTGGCGGAGGCCAACGTTGTCCTCCGCGGCTTCCTGACAGCCGAGGGCGTGCTGTTCACGCTCGCCGGCAAGGGCGCCGCGCCCGTCAAGGCACGCGCGCTCGCCGGGCCGGCGCAGGCCTCGTTCACGCTCGACCAGGTCAAGACCTCCTGGGTGGACAAGGTGCTCGATCGCCCGGGACTGCTCGCCGGTGCGCTCGGACCGACGGCGCGCATCGACGCCTCCGCCACGCTGCGCTCGCTCGCCGGCGCTCCCGGCTCGGGTACGTCCGCACAGCCGGACATGTTCTCGCTGGCGATCGTCTCGGAGCGAGTGAACACGGCCGCGCCGATCTCGGTCGCTCTGCACGCGGACCGGATGGAACTGTCCGCGCCCGCCGAGGTGCGGGCGATGATCCATCCCGAGTGGGGAAACAGGTGGGTGTTTGCTCCACCGCCGGACGGACGCCCGCGCTCTCTGGCCTTTGCGGCTCCCACGCCTGCGGTCGTGCGCCTCGAACGGCTCGTGGTTCCGCTCGGCGAGGGGACGGGGCCGCTGCGAGCGCCGACGTTCAACGTGCAGGCGAGCGCTGCGCTGCCGGACACGTCGCTGGTAACGGACGAGGGCGTGGCGTTGAAGATCGGCGGGGTCGCGCTGGACGTTCGGCGCGGGTCCAACCCGAGTGAGCTGGCGTTCACGATGGACGTGCCGCGTTGGACGCTGGGCGACCGGCCCGAGGTGCGCCCCACGAAGAGCCGGATCGCCGGAACGATCGCGCGGTTCGCGGACGAGGCGGGGAACCCGTCGTTCGAGACGGCGGTGGTGAACGTCGAGGCGGGGATCGAGCCGATCCCGACGGAACTGCTGGACGGGCTGGCGAATCAGGGCGGGCTGCTGGTCGATGCCCTGGGCGAGCGAGTGAACTTCTCGGCTTCGGCGCAGAACCTGTCCAAGAACGCGGGAATGCTGCGGGCGTCGGCAGGTTCGCCGAACGCGAACGCGACGGTGCAGGGGCGAATGGCGAACGGCGTCTTCGTCGTCGATCCCGCGAGCAACGCGACGGTCTCGCGGGTGACGACGGACCTGACGGACCGGTTCCGTGCGGCGATCCCGATCGTGTCGCGCTTCGAGAAGACCGAGCGAGACGAGCCGCTGCGAGTGACGCTGGACTCACCGGTCGTGGTGCCGATCGACGGGACGTTCGACGCGCTGAACGGTGACCTGACGCTGGACCTGGGCACCGCGAGTTTCGCGACGAGCGACATGTTCTCGAAGGTGCTGCGCGTGGTGCAGCAGCGCGACGCGGGGCAGGTGGGACGCCGGATGCCCGCGATCAAGTTCCACATGCGGGACGGGGTGGTGACGTTCGACCGTTACCCGCTGCCGCTGGGTGAGTTCACGGTGCACACGGAGGGCGTGATCAACCTGAGCAGCCGGCGTGTGAAGATCCGCTCGGGTTCGGACCGCGACGCGAAGAACTTCCTCGAGCCCGGGCACATGGAGGTGCTGACGGTGGTGCCGGCGGGGGCGGTGGCGCTGGAGACGCTGGATGTCCTGGGCAGCGGGCTGCTGAACCTGCCCGGGAGGGTGCTGCCGGGGCTGAACACGCTGACGAACGTGCCGTTTCGGACGCGCGGGCCGATCGCGGACCCGAAGACGGACGTGGCGGTGGACCTGATCGGGAACCAGTTGATCAACAACCTCAGCCGGCCGGACAAGCTGTTCGAGAACATCGGGGGCGGGCTGAGGTAGAGCGAACTCAAGCGGAGGCGCAGAGGCGCGGAGAGGAAAGAAAAAGGGGCACGGGCATGATGGCTGTGCCCCCTTTGCTCCTCCAGGACGTTCCTGCTTCTCTCCGCGCGCTTCGGGCCTCCGCGCGAGGACGCACTCAGCGCTTTCGCGCGTACTCGATGTGCATGCTCTTGGCCCACTGGCCGTCGGGGGTTTCGAAGAGCATCTCCATGGAGTGGTGGTCGGCGTCGCGCAGGCGGATGACGGACTTCTTGCGCATGGGCGCGCCGGTTTCCGGGTTGGTCATGGAGCCGAGCATGGTCCAGGTCTTGCCGTCAGGCTCGCGCCGTCCCTGCTCGGTCATCATGAAGGTGCAGGCAGTGTCGATCCAGACGCCCTCGTAGCGTTTGTCAACAGTGTTGTAGCCCCAGAAGCCCTTGCCGGCGAAGTTCCCGAAGGGGCCGGGCGTGGGGTCGCCGGCGTAGTCCTGGGCGAGGAACTTGCCGCCGAGGGCGAGCGAGTTGGTCATCGTGCCGGTGGTGATCATCGGATCGCCCGGCCCCATCCACATCTTGACCTCGGCGCGGAACGTTCCGACGAAGGGCTTGAAGGACTCGTGGTGCTCGCACAGCATGTTCATCCCGGCGGAGATGTCATGCTTTGTCGTCTCGTCCAAGGCTCACCTCTCCCTCGTATAGGTGATGACGCCGGTGACGTGCCACTCGCCCGGGTTCTGCGGGTCCGGCTCGAGGAACTCGAGGACGTGGCGGTCCTTGCTCTCGATCTTCCAGACGTTGCGCATGGGGGACTCGCCCATGGGCGATTCGGCAACGCCCTCGATCGTGATCGTCGTGCCGGCCTCGTCGGCTTGGCCGGTCTGGATCCACGCGGCCGTGCTCATGGTGTCGAACCAGACGGAGACGTACTCACGCTTCAGGTTGTCGTAGCCCAGGAAGCCGATGCCCTCGAACGGCTCGCCCATGAAGGTCATCTTGTAGTGCGAGCGGAGGAAGCGGCCCCCGAGAACGACGTCGTACTCGCATCGGCCGTGCTCGACCGTCGGCTCCGGGCCGCCCATCCAGAACTTGGCCTCGGCCTTCCAGGCGCCCGCGAGTTGCGCGAGTTGCTCGTGAGGCTTGCCGGGCGTGGCGAGTTTCTTCATGGCCTCCATCATCTGGGCCATGTCGATCTCTTCCGGCTGCGAGACCGCGCGCATGGTTGCGGCCCCGGGTGCCTGCCTGCCCGCGAATCCGACACCCAGCCCAGCAGCGACTGCGATGCCCGCCGCGCACAACGCCACCACGCCCGTTCTTCCAAAACAGCAGCCCATGTCGATCTCCTTGTGTGGGTTCCATGCCCGCCGGCACCGACCCCGGGCCGTGCGACTTTCGGCGCAGCATGATTTGTTCGGTTTGTAGACGGGGCAGTCCCCGAAGTCAAGGTGGTCCCAATGGGCAAAGAGAGACAGGGCCTTCAAGGCTCTCCACCCCTCCGGGACGAAGCCCTCCTTGTGGGCGAGTCAGGGCCGGTCGGGTCGGGCGGGCGCCAAGTCGTGAGCGTTAGTCGAGGGGCGGACGGGGACGCGTTCGACGACTTCGAGACCAAAGGCATCGAGTCCAGGCCAGTCGGTGCCGTGGTTGGTGATGAGCCGGAGTCGGCTGAGTCCGAGGTCGCGGAGGATTTGGCTGCCGGTGCCGATCTCACGGGCGTGGAGGGGGACGGTCTCGGTACCGGGGCGGGTAAGGTCGGGGGTTTCTTCGGGTCCGGTGGGTCTGCGGATGGCTTGGAGTCGCTGTGCGAGGCCGTCGCCAACGCCCTCGGGGCGAAGGTAGACGACCGCACCCCGGCCTTCGCGCTGGATGAGGCGCATGGCGCCGCGGAGGGTGTCGCCGGTGGGACCTTCGGGGGAGGAGGTGGGGTCGCCGAAGACGTCGCCGAGGAGGTGGCGGCGGTGTACGCGGACGAGCGTCGGCTCGGCGATGGGAACGGGTCTGCCCGAGGCGTCGAGCGTGCCGACGCCGCCCGCCGCGAGGACGACGTGGGGCACTGCATCCACGAGGCTCTCGTAAGCGATGAGCGTGAACTCGCCTTCGCTGGTGCGGATCGGCGAGCCGCCGCGCGGCTCCATTCTGCGGACGAGTGATTCGCGCGCGAGGCGATGCTCGATGATCTGTGCGACGGAGCACATCTTGAGGTTGTGGCGGGCGGAGAAGGCTTGCAGGTCGGAGAGGCGTGCCATCTCGCCGTCATCGCGCATGATCTCGATGATGACGGCCGAAGGGTGCAGCCCGGCGAGCCGGCAGAGGTCGATGCTGCCCTCGGTCTGGCCGGTGCGGACGAGCACGCCGCCGGCGCGGGAGCGGAGGGGGTTGATGTGGCCGGGGCGGACGAAGTCGTCCGGGCGCGAGGCGGGGTCGATGGCGAGGCGGATGGTGCGGGCGCGTTCGCGTGCGGAGACGCCGGTGGTGAAGCCGTGCTTGGGATGGCCGTCGATGGAGACGGTGAAGGGCGTGCCGCGGACGGAGGTATTGACGGGGGATTGGGCGGTGAGTTCGAGGCGGTCGCAGTCGTGCTCGGTGAGGGAGAGACAGAGGTAGCCCCTGGCCTCTCTGAGCATGAAGGTGATGGCCTCGGTGGAGACGAACTGGGCGGGAAGGACGAGGTCGCCCTCGTTCTCGCGGTCCTCGTCGTCGGTGAGGACGATCATGCGTCCGGCGCGGAGTTCGTCGAGGATTTCGGGGATGGGGCTGAACACGGGGGATGGTAGGGCGGGGCTGGTTCGAACGAGCTAGCATGATCGTGTACGCGGTTCGCCCTGGGCGAGCGGCGTCGCACAGGCCGAGGCACGCCGCAGCGAGTCGCACGGCGAGGCACAGCCCGGGCCGTCCACCCCATGCCCTCACAATCCGGTTCCGTCTCTCCGGCGCCCCCGAGGGGTGCGCCGAACGCCGGTGCGCCCGCGTCGCGCACCGGCCGGGTCTCAAACACGCGCGGGTGCCTGACGGTGCTCGTCGGGGTCTCCGTGTTGGGGCTGATCGCGTTCGTCGTGACCTGGGCGGCCATGCTGATGACGCGAGCGCTGGGCCTCTGACGCCGGCTGCGTTTCGGGTCCGCGGTGGTCGCGGCTCGCGTGTCATCGCACCTTGATGGATGCGAGCGCGATCACAGTGAGCACGGCGGTGACGATCCAGAACCGGACGACGACCTGCTGCTCGGTCCAGCCGCCCAGGTGGAGGTGGTGGTGGTAGGGGGCGACGCGGAAGAAGCGTTTGCCGTTGGGGTGGCCGCCGGTGAGCTTGAAGCAACCGACTTGGATGACGACGGACCCGATCTCGGCGAGGCAGACGCCGCACATGAGCAGGACAACGAACTCCTGCCGTGTGGCGACGGCGAGGAACCCGATCATGCCGCCGAGGCAGAGCGCACCGGTGTCGCCCATGAAGACCTGGGCGGGCGAGCAGTTGAACCAGAGGAACCCGAGGCACGCGCCCGCGAGCGCGCCCGCGACGACGGCCAGTTCCGCCGTGCCGGGGACATAGGGGACGAGCAGCGTCTGCGCCCAGCTCTGCGTGCCGGCGATGAGGGCGAGGGCGAGCGAGCCGAGCGCGACGACGCCGCTGATGCCCGCGGCCAGGCCGTCCATGCCGTCGGTGATGTTCACGGCGTTGCTCATGCCGGCGACCATGAGCGTGGCGACGAGAACGTATGCCGGCATGGTGAGGACGATGAGCGAGGAGGAGAGTTCGCGCGTCGGCGTGCCGGTGTCGTAGGTCTTCTGGAAGGGGAGGTTGACGGTGTGGGCGGCCTCGACGGGCGCGCCGGTGGTGCCCGCCGCGTAGGCGAAGTAGCCCACGACGAGGCCGCAGCCGAGTTGAAAGACCAGTTTTTCCCAGGCGTAGAGGCCCTGCCTGCTCTTGACGCCGCGGCGCGAGGCGGTGAGTTTGAGCCAGTCGTCCACGCCGCCGAGAGTGGCCATCCAGACCATGACGACGACAGCGAGTTGGACCCAGCGTGTGGAAACGTCGGCGAGGAGGAGCGTGACGACGAGGGCCGCGCCGACGATGAGCAGGCCGCCCATGGTCGGCGTGTTGGCCTTGCCCGCGCTCACGGTGCGCAGGGCGTCCGCATCGGTCATGCCCGGATCGCCGATCTTGAGACGCAGGAGCGCGGCGATGACGCGGCGGCCGAGAAGCAGGACGATGGCAAAGGCGAGGCCGGCGCCGGCGAGCGCGCGGAACTGCACCTGATCGAGCAGGCCGAAGACGCCGTAGAGGCCCAGGTCGTCCAGCCAGCCGCGGAGTGCGTCGAAGATGAGGTAGAGCATCCGGGCGGTTTCCTGGCGGTCAGCGTGTGTCGGCGTGCGCGGCGGCGAGGGCCTCGACGACCCGCTCCAAGCCGATCCGGCGCGAGGCCTTGAGGAGAACGGCGTCGCCGGGCCTCAGGAGCGAGGCTACCGCGCTCGCGCCGCCGTTGTCGAGCGCGGGGATTTCCGCCGGAGTTCCCCCCCCTCCGGCGTCGCGCCATGCGGCAGCCATGTCGGCGGCGCGCGAGCCGACGAAGACGGCGGCATCGGCCACGCGGGCAGCGGCACGGGCGACCTCGCGGTGGGCGTCCGCGGAGGCAGCCCCGAGTTCGAGCATCTCGCCGAGGACAACGACGCGCCGTGCCGCGCCGACGGATGCGCCCCCGAACGCGGAGAGACCGGCAAGCATGGAATCGGGGTTGGCGTTGTAGGCGTCGTTGAGGACGGTGATGCCTGCGATGCACCGGCGTTCGAGCCTCATGCCCGGTGCGGCGAAGCGGGCGAGAGCCTCGCGGACAGCCCCATCCGGAACGCCGAACTCGCGTGCGACCGCGATGGCGAACGCGGCGTTCGCGGCGTTATGGCGGCCGAGGAGCGGGAGGCAGAAGCGTGATCGCTCCTGATTTCGAGAAGGTGCCCGGGTTACCGGGTGCGGTGCCTCTGTTCCTGGGGGCGGGGTCTTTCCATGCCCCGTTGTGCTCGCATCGCGTTCTCGAACACAGAACTCGACACCACACTCGCGCTCCACGATGTCAACGACGCCGAGGTCGGGAGTCGCGCCGGTTCCGATGCCGACGGTGCGCACGCCCCGCAGCGTGGCGACGAGGCCGGGCAGGCAGGGGGCATCGGCGTTCCAGACGAGCAGGCCTCCGGGGGGAATGACGCGGGCGAGGTCGAACTTCTCCTCGGCGATGCGGGCGACGGAGCCGAAGGCCTCGACGTGGGCGCGGCCGATGCTTGTGATGACGGCCACGTCGGGGCGCAGCGCAGCGGCGAGCGTGGCGATCTCGCCCGGCGAGTTCGTGCCGACCTCGCAGACGACGAAGCGGTCGCCCTCACGTACGCCGAGGAGTGTGAGCGGGACGCCGAGTGCGTTGTTGTAGGACTTGACAGAGGCCGAGCCTCGCAGCCCCCCCCCTTCGAGCGCGGCCCGGACGAGCTGCGTGGTCGTGGTCTTGCCGTTCGAGCCGGTGACGGCGACGATGCGCACGCCGTCGAACGCGCGGCGTCGCTCCGCGCCGAGCCGGAGGAGCGCGCCCGCCGCGTCCGGGACGCGCAGGACGGCGAAGCCCGGCGGCAGGTCGGCGGCGGGGGTGCACGAGGCGTCCTCGACGACGGCGATGGATGCGCCCGCGGCGGCGGCCGCGCCGACAAAGCGGTGCCCGTCGGTACGCTCGCCGCGCAGGGCGAAGAAGACCTCGCCCCGCCGCAGCGTGCGCGTGTCGATGGACGCTCCGAACGGCGCGGTGGCGGCGGTCGGGCGAACGAGCCACTCGCCGCCGACCGCGGCTTGGACGCGCTCGGCCGTCCAGAAGCGATCGTTGCTCACGCCGCTCTCTCCTCTTCGGCCTTCCGCCTCTGCAACTCTTCCCGCGCCACCAGCAGGTCGTCGAAGTCGATGCGACGCACGCCCCCCGCGCCGTCGGGGAGGAGTTGGTAGGTCTCGTGCCCCTTGCCCGCGATGACGATCCAGTCGCCGGTGGCGGCCCGCTGAACAGCGAGGGCGATGGCGCGACGGCGGTCAGGCTCGACGAGCACGCGGTCCGACACCCCCCCCTCTATTCCCGACATGACCTCAGCGATGATGGCATCGGGCTGCTCGCGGCGCGGGTTGTCGCTGGTGACGACGACGGCGTCGGCCAGTTCCGCGGCGGCCGCGCCCATGCGCGGACGCTTCGTGCGGTCGCGGTCGCCCCCGCACCCGAAGACGATCCAGAGGCGTTCGCCGCGCGAGGCATCGACGAGCGGGCGCACGGCGCGCAGGGCGTTGCGCAGGGCATCGTCGGTGTGGGCGTAGTCAATGAGGACGCGCACGCCGTCGCCGGGCCGGTGGGCGGGTTCGAGCCTGCCGGGGGGCGGGCGGAGCGTGGTGAGAGAGCGGGCGATCGACTCGCCGGGGATTGCGCAGGCCGCGTGTGCCGCGGCCACCGCCTGCAGGACGTTCATGGCGTTGTGCCTGCCGACAAGCGGGACGAGGCTCTCGATCCGGCCCCACGCCCCGCCGATGCGGAGCCTCATGCCCGAGGACACCGTCGTCAGGACCATGACTTCCGCCGCGGTAACCCTCTCCTCTTTGGCCCTTTGGCTCTCTTGTCCTTTGGCCATCTTCCACTCCCGGCACCGCACCACACCCGCCGCGCACGATCGGATCATGCGCTCGTGCCACGGATCGTCGGCGTTGACGATGGCGGTGGCGTTCGGCGGCAGCGCGTCGAAGAGGCGTGCCTTGGCTTCCGCGTAGTTGTCCATCGAACCGTGGTAGTCCTGGTGGTCGCCGGTGAGATTCGTAAAGACTGCGGCGGCGAAACGAAGTCCCGCTGTGCGGCGCTGGTCGAGGGCGTGGCTGGAAACCTCCATGACGGCGGCGCGGCATCCGTTCGCCACCATTCGGGCGAGCGACGCACTGATGTCGATGGCCGCGGGCGTGGTGAGCGTGGACACTCGCGGGCCGGAGCCATCGTCGGTGAAGACGGTGCCGATCAGACCGCACGGCATGCCCGCCCCGATGAGGAGTTGCTGCACGAGGTGGGCGATGGTCGTCTTGCCGTTCGTGCCGGTAACGCCGATGAGGGTGAGGCGCGTGGACGGATCGCCGTGGAAGCGCTCGGCGAGGCGGGCCGCGGCGAGGGGTACGTCGTCGGCGACAAGCAGCGTCGCGCCGGGCGGCATAGCGCCGGTGTCGACGGTTGGGTCGGCAAGCACGGCGGCCGCGCCGCGCGCGACGGCGTCCGCGATGAACGCCCGGCCGTCGGCGCGCGTGCCGGGGCGGGCGATGAACAGGCCGCCGGGCCGGACTTGGCGCGAGTCCTCTGTGACGGCACGGATCGCGACGCCGGCGCACGCGCCCGCCGCGCGGATGCCCGTCCCTTCGATAAGTCTGACCAGGTTCATGCTCTCGCGTCCACGATCCGTTCCGGGCTGGGCTGGGCCCTGCATGCCCCGTCTTCGACCCTGCTCTCACTACGGCAGCACGATCATCGCATCGCCGTAACTATAAAATCGGTAGCCGCTGTTGATCGCCTGCACATACGCCCGCTTGAGCCGATCGACGCCGCTCTCGCCGAGCCGCGCGGCGACCATCGCCATCAGCGTCGAGCGCGGCAGGTGAAAGTTCGTCATCAGCCCATCCACCCATCGCCACGGGTAGCCGGGCGTGATGAGCAGGCGCGTCTCGACCGCCGGCGGCGTCGCGCCGGTGCGCTCGCGCTCGGCGGCGTAGGTCTCGAGCGTGCGCCCGGCGGTCGTGCCGACCGCGATCACGCGCCCGCCCTCGCGCCGGGTCCGCTGGACCATGGCGACGGCCTCCGGAGTCATCGAGCACCACTCCGCGTGCATGGGGTGCTGCTCGACGAACTCCGTCTCGACCGCACGGAAGGTGCCCGCGCCCACGTGCAACGTCACGCCGGCGACGCGCACGCCGCGCTCCTCGACCTCGCGGAGCAGCGCATCGGTGAAGTGCAGCCCGGCCGTCGGCGCGGCGACCGACCCGGCGGCAGCACTTGGATTCTCCCCGGTCCTTTCGCCCCTAGGCCCTCCTGCCATTTGCTCCCGCTCCGCGTACACCGTCTGGTACCACTCCCGGTCCTCGGGCGCATCGGTCGCCAGGCCCGCCGCCCGGCGAGCGGCCAGGATGTACGGCGGCAGCGGCGCCACCCCGATCCGCTCCAGCACCTCCGGCGCACGCAAGCCTCGCTCCCCGGCGTCGTCCTCTTCGGCCCTCTGGCCATTTGGCTCTTTGGCCATTTGCTCCACGCGCACGACCCACGCACCCGCCGGCTCCGGCGCGCGTTCGAGCAGCACGAGGACGACGCCGGATTCGCTCTTCCCGCCCTGCTCCTCCTCTTTGGCCCTTTGGCCCTTTGGCTCTTTGGCCATTTGCTCCACGCGCACGCGTGCTCCCTCGCGGAACCGCCTCGCCCGCAGCAGGCAGACCCACGTGCCGGGGGTCGGGCCGTCGTGGAGGTAGAGGCCATCGACGCGGCCGCCGGTGTCCTCGCGCACCCCGGCGAAGCGCGCTGGCAGCACCCGCGAGCGGTTCACGACCAGCATGTCGCCGGGGTGGAGCAGGCTGGGCAGGTCGCGCACGGAGAGGTGATCGAGCCGGTCGGGGTCGCTCCGGCTGAGCACGAGCAGGCGCGCCGAGTCTCGCGGTTCGGCGGGGCGCACCGCCACGCGTTCCGGCGGCAGGTCGTACTCGAGGTCCGCCGTCCGAAGCACGCTGCCTCCTCGCCACGCATGGCGTCGCCGGGGGGCAACGCGCGTCACAGGCCGCAACACACCGGGCGCGCGGCTCGCGATCTTATCGGGCGCAGGAGCGTCGGCGCGGCGTTCACAGCGTGTGCCGCATGAAGGTCTGCCGCGACGCCCATGCTCCGATCCCGTTCGACCTGCACCTGGCCTGCGAGAACCGCGCGGCCCACGAGTGCGCCCGCCGCGTGACGCCGTGCCCGCCGACCGTGCGCGCGCCGTGCGTCGATGAGGTTTCACGCAGCACGCCCGCGCTGAGGCCGGAATCGATCGCCCCGCGTGGGCGCTCGCCCGAGGAACGGGCGAAGAGGCCGGATGCGCCGCGCCTCGCCGAGGTCGCGCCGGTGCCTGTGCGCCCGAAGGTTGAGCGTGTGGAGACGGTGTACCGGGCGCGCCGGTTCATGCCGCGCGGGTCGATGGTGGACGTGGTGGGGTGAGGGGGCGGCCATCGGCTACCGCAGGTCTCGCCCGGAGACTCCGCCGACGGTGTGCATGCCGTAGACGCCGAGACGGTGGAAGGTGCCATCGCCCAGTCCATCGCCCGATCGCACAGGAGGCATGATCTCATCGCCGCTTGCTGCCATGGCTGCGCCATCGGCGAGTGCGAGGTTGAGTCGGCGTCGCGAGAATTTTTCCGGAAAGTACGGCACGGTCGGGAACGACTCGACGAAGACTGCCTTGTGCGAAGGGAAGACGACCTCGCCGAGCCGCGTTGCGCGCCACTGGGAGGGGCCGAAGCGTGTGTGCTCGTCCCAGTATCGTGGATCGGCGATCAGCGAACACGAGTAGTGATACGAGAGCAGCCCACCCGTACCCGGGCGGACGACCGACGGGTGGAGGAGGACGCCCCCGTAGTAATCGTCCGCGAGTACGAACTGCCAGTAATAGAACGCGTGAAAGTACGGCACGTCTTCGATGACGTAGTTCTGGATATGCAGGGTCGAGTAGGGCTGAGCCGGGTCGGTGATCGCGGGGAATGAATCGCGCCACTCGCCCGCATACATCTGGACGATCGCGGCGTGGCTGCGGAGATTCGCCAGGGAAGCCGCATCTCTGGATCGCTCTCGGACGAACGACAGCGCCGGGAGTGCAATCGCGATCAGCACCGCCACGATCCCGGCGATCAGGACGATTTCGATGAGCGAGAACGCTCTCGAGAATTTCACGGCTCAGCCTCCGTTCCGCGGGACAGTGGCGGCGTTTTGCCTCAGCAGGAGGCCACAGAGGAAGCATCCAACCAGGAAGGCATTCCTGCCGATGACCCAGCCCGCGCTCGATCGCTCCGACTGGAACGTGGCGAACGCTCCAAAGCAACCACACTCAGGCGGCCCGGACAGGGCGTACTCGACTGTGTATGCGCCGGTGAACGCAGCGACGACTGTCGCGCCGAGCAAGGGACCGAACCAGCCGGTATGAAAGCAGCCGATCGCTGCGGCGAGTTCAAGACTGGGCACAAGAACTGCGATGGCATCCACAGTACCTCGAGGGATTACCCTCCGGGATGTGATTGCGCGAGCGAATGCGTCGAGTTCCAGAAGTTTTGCGACCCCCGCAGCGCCAAGTACGATTCCCGGCAGCACGACGAGTACACAATCCCAGACGCGACTCTGCGCCCGCGGACTGAGTGCCGGCGACACTGTCAGCCGCCTCCCGGGGGGCCGCCGGGGATCGGCGTGCATCCTCCGCAGCAGGGCCACTCGTCGCGGACGTTCCCGCCGGTCAGCACGGTCGAGGAAGTGTCTTCGAAGCAGAACGGTCCGGAGGGCGAACCGTCGAGTGCTTGGCACTTTACCCACTGATGAGCGATGCCTGCGTAACCGGCCTGATTCTGGACTGAGACCTGCCTTGCCGGAGGGTTACTCGTGAACTCGACGATGCATCGCCCCGGTCCGGGAACCGGTGGTGAGATCTCGCACGCGCCGTACTGTGCACCATGGACATAGCAGCCGGTCCCGACCGCGACGGATGCGATGGTGGCAGGCGTGAGCATGGTGAGCAGGCGAATCGTGAGCGGCTTCTTCCTCATCGCGTGTCTCCTCAGGTGCGCGGGTTCAGACGCCGCGTTACCGCGCGGCGATTGCGGATTGCAAAGGCAGCGACAGCGCCGCCGGAGATTGCCAGTATCCACCACCCGACTCGGCGCAGTCGGGACGTGGAGGTGAGGGGAGTCATCGACATTCGACCAACGATGGCGCCGTCCTCGATCTCGAGTGTTTCACGAGCGCCGGGGCGGTAGTCGCTCACGTTCCGGATACTCAGGGCGCCGCGGATCGCATCCTCTCCATCCCAGGTGGGCCGTCGAGTCACTTTGGCCAGTTCCCCGGCAGTGATCGGCTCGATGGAGGTGACCGTCCAAACCTCGCGCAGTCGCATGTCAGGAGTTCGCCTGACTTCGATCCGGTGGGCCACCCAGTGTTTCAAGAGAGGGTCGAATCGCCAATCCTGAAACCGCACATCGGTGGCGGGTGTGTCGGCGGAAGGTTGGGCGGGCTGGATGACAAGCGACTCGGTGAGCGGCACGCCGTCCGGGGCCATGCGACCACGGAAAACCCAGCGCCAGCCGCCCCGTGAGTCGGAAGTGGCGGTCGCGGTCCAGCCGTCTGTGGCGTCCGGCTCGAACGAGGTAGGTGCCGGCGAGTTGGGCAGGCCCCACGCCTCTCCAATGCCACCATGGAACAGCCACGAGACGGCCCGCCGAGAACTCGCGAGAAGGTTCGCTTCAGCGCCCGTCTCATCTGCGCGCTCGACAAGGCTCAGGCTGGTCGGCCCGAGCCGCCATGTCGTCTCGCCGTCGAAGCCGAAGTCGCCGAACGCCTGTGACGGCCGTTGCGGCACATCCTTGGACAACCGCCATCTGCGAGGGCCGATCCACAGGCGGTACTCCGCGACAAAGTCGGCACCTTCGCGGACGACCCGTTCATTTTCCGCCAACAGGGGACGATTGCTCGCGAGTACGTCGGCAGCGTTCGGAAGTTTCTCGATCGACTCCAAACGAGCCGTGTGGGAGCGTGCGAACTCGGGAGCGGGAATCGTGATGCGGTAGTTGACGAGTGCGGTTGCGCCAGGCGTCCACTCGCCACAGCGGCGCCAGTGCTGCTCAAACCACCGTGCATCGTGCTGCCCGCTTGCGACGGGAGCAATCAGCGCAAGACCAAGCAGCCACATGGCCGAGAAATAGCGTGCCAGCACGCGAGGACTGTAAAGAATGAGTGCGTTGGGGTCAAGACATCCTACAGGAGTGCGTGTGTGCTGCCCCCACCCCCCCCCCAACTTGTTTCCGGAGTCGGCTCCGATGGGGAAGCAGGCCAAGACTCGCAGAACCGCATTCTCGCACATCCACCATCCATGCAAGCGAGTCTATATGCGCCTGGCGGGTCATGCAGCCAGCAATGTTCGGCAAGTCGCATTTTGCATGATGTTAGGGCAACGCGGGGTGCGACTCGCCTACCGTGGCTGTGCTTTGTCGCGTGAGTCTCAACCGAAACAGCTACGCACCATGCGCAGGAACCGGGTTGCTCTCACGCAGCCCTCACGCCTGCCGGCAGGCCGAGTTCGTCGGCTCTTCGGCAGCGTTCGAGTTCGCGGAGGACTTCGAGGATGAGTCGGCGGTCCTGGTCGCGGCCGATGAGCCAGGGGGCGAAGCGCATCTCCTCGTCAAGGTCGTCGCGGATGAAGCGGAGGCGTTCGACCGGGGTTGCCGCGCAGAGGAGGCAGACGCCGACGGCGACGCGGCCGAGCGTCGTCGGGGAGTCGTCGCCGCATCGGAGTTCAGACTCGACAAAGGCGGCATGGTCGAGACGCGCGGGCGGGTCGCCTGAACGGAGGAGGCGGTCGGCGTGCATGAGGGCGGAGAGGGCGCGCCGGTCGTCGCCCGCGGCGAAGCGGGCGGCGGCGAGGCGGAGTTGGACCACCGGGTCGGTGCGGGCGTGTGCGGCGCAGCGCTCGACGAGGGGGGGGGCGTGCGCGACGGCCCACGCGGAAACGGCGCGGGCGATGGTGCGCTCGGCCGGGCTTGGTTCGTCGAGGCGGTCGGCGAGACGGTGCATGAGGGCGGCGTGGTCGGCGATGGGCCGGCGTCCGAAGAGGCGATCCGGGAGGCCCAAGCGGGACGGATGGCGGGCGAGCGCGCCGGCCGCGAGCGCGAGGTTGCGCACCGCCGCGGCGTCGGAGACGGAGAGCGGCGCGGGGGCGTCGATGGTTACGCCCTGCGTGTCGATGCGGTACGGGAAGACGGCGGCGAGCGAGGGCGTCTCGACCGCGGCCCAGTCGATACGTGCTGCATCGCGCCCGGCACGCTCGTTGGTCACGATGCGGACCGGCCCCGTGCCGTGGCGTGAGACGACGGCGTCGAGGCGGTGACGGCGGCAGGCGGCCATGAGGTCGGGCGTGTCGCTGACGCGGAACCAGCGGACGCCGAAGCGGGGGGCGTCGCGGGTGATGGCGGTCGCGTCGGCGTCGGAGAGGTCGAGGCCGATGCGGAGCGGACGGGCGGGCCAGCGGATGCGGTCGTGCAGCGAGCAGAGGACGGATTCCGGATCGGTTGTGCGAGGACGCAGGCTGGGTGCGCCTGCGAGAGCGGCGCGGAGGGCGAGGGAGAGGAGTTCGCCGAGGAGGGCCGCGGCGCGGGTGAGGAGTTCGGCGGAGAGCGAGAGAGGAGGGAGGTTGAAGAGGGAGTGAGGAGTGTTGGTAGATGCGGGCGAGACGCCCGCCCCACCAGCAAGGGTAGAAGTAGACGTAGGAGAAGTCGCGATCGGAGTAGAAGGAGAAGTAGCGAGTGATGCGGCGGATAGAGTGAAGGCGGTCCATGCACAAGCGATGGCGATGGCGAGCCAGAGGCCGATGGGTAGGCCGAGAGAGAGTTCGGCAAGGCTCGGCACGCCGAGCAAGTGCGCGGTGGCGATGACGGCGCAAGAGGTGAGGACGATGGCCCATACCGGCGTCTGGGGCTGGCGCGGCGACGGTTCTGTGGTGTGGCTGGGCATCCGGGCGGATGCATCGGCGCGATGAGGGACGGGTTTGAGCCGCGGAGCGCACCACGAGCGTTATCGGTCGGCGCGTGGCGTCAGAGCGGGAGGGAGTCGAGCGAGGTCAGGCCGAGGGGTTCGCGGGCGAAGAAGGGTTCGCCTGCCTGCGTGCCGATCCGTGATCCGTAGAAGCGGGCGGCGTGCATGAGCCACTCCGGCACCGCACGGTTGCGCTCGTTGACGACGAACTGCGAGCGGTAGGCGAGGATCGACTCGCGCTTCGCGTCCTCGAAGCCGGTGGCGTCGAGGATGAAGGACGGCTCGGGGACGATGCGCAGGTGCGTGCAGAAGTAGTGGAAGAGCCAGCGGGGGTAAATGGGGGGGGGGATGGACTTGACCCCCGAGTCCTGAGTGTTGAGGCCTGAGGACGGAAGCGTGGGACCGGAAGGGGAGGGCATCGTGATGCCGGTGAGCTTGGCGTCGAAGCGGGCGTCCTCGGCGATGCGGGTGACGGCGCGGTGATCGGGGTGCGCGTCCTCCGGGTAGGGGACGAAGAGCACCTGGGCCTGGTGCGCGCGGATGGCGCCCGCGACTGCGTGCCGGGCTTCGATGGTGTGTTGGACGAAACGGTTCGGAAGATCAAGGCACACCCGGCGCACCGGCAGGCCGCGCGGGAATCGCGCGGGATCGGGGGAGAGCAGCCGTGCGGCCTCGGCGGCCTCGCGGGCGCGGGTCTCACGGTCTCCGTGCGGCGTCGGCTCGCCGTCGGTCACGTCGAGGATGAGCACGTCGTGGCCCTGCGCGGCGAGGCGCGCGATCGTCGCGCCCATGCCGAGTTCGGCGTCGTCGGGGTGCGGGGCGACGACGAGAACGTTGGCCACGGCGCAGCTCCGAGGGGTAGTGGGTGTCAGTTCTGCCCGCCGACGACCACCAGGCCGTAGATCACGGTCTGATTGTCGGTGGTGGTTTCGAGTTCGGCCATGACGACGCGGTCGGGCTGCTCGGTGGCGAAGAACCCTCCCCCGCGGAAGGCATCGCCGTATTCGTCGCGGAACTGCTTGAGAGGGAGCGTGATGGTCCGGCCGGCCTCGAAGCCGGCGATGGGTCGGCTGTAACGGCGGTTGATCCAGAGCGTGGACGGGCCGAAGGAGCGTGCGGTGGTGTTGGTGAGCGTGATGACGGGGCCGTCGCGCGCGACCTGCACGTCGAGTTGCTCGCTCGGCTCGATCGTTGCCGGGTAGGGGCGGTCGTAGGGGCCGACGGGGCCGCCGACGAGCGCCGTCGGCACGCGCGAGCACGCGACACACAACACCGGCGCGGCGAGAGCAAGCCCCACGAGGGGGATGCGTGCGGCGTGCGTCGACGGACGGTCGGGCATGGTCGCGGCTCCTGGGGGCGCGGGGCGCTCACCCTATCCTCATAGGGTATGGGATGCTCCGGCTCCAACGCGACCGCGCCCTCGCAGGCCATCGCCCCCGGCGCGGAGGCCGTGGACGCGCGCCGGCTCGCCGAGCGACTTGTGTCGGAGCACGGCCCGAGCGGGGTGCATCCTCGCGTGCGTGAGGTCGTGGCGGGGTTTGATGGGCCGTTCTTCCAAGCGGGGCTGGCGGGGTACTCGGACGCGGCGATGCGGATCATCGCGCGTCGTCACGGGTGCCCGTACTGCGTCACCGAGGCCCTTCTGGACCGCACGCTGCTGGCGGGGGGGCGAGGCTTTGCCAAGGCCGACCTGGGCGAGTTGCACGACAATGTGCCGGGCGGTGCTGAGGACCACCCGCTGGCGGGGCAGCTGATGGGGAGCGAGCCGCGTGAGATGGCGGCGGCAGCCCTGAAACTGGTGGAGCAAGGAAAGCGCGCGGACCGCGAGTACCGGCGACTGGCCTACAACGGCGCGCTCGCGCCGGGGGTCGAGCAGCACCTGCGGCTGCCGGGGGGGGAGCAGATCCGAAGCGGCACATGGCCGCATCGCCAAGTGGCCGAATCGCCGAAGGGGAGTGTTGGTGGAGGCGGGGGCGGCTCGAGCGATGAGATGTCCTTCGCGGCGATCGACGTGAATCTGGCGTGCCCGGTGAAGAAGATCGCGAGCAAGGCGAGGGGGGGGCACTGGCTGGCCGAACCGGAGGGGGCGATCCGCATCCTGGAGGCGGTGCGCGAGGCGTTGCCCGCGAGCGTGCCGACGACGGTGAAACTGCGGCGGTCGTTCGACGACACGCCCGAGATGGCGGCGGCGTGCCTGCGCATCCTCGACGCGGCGTACGACATGGGCTACGCCTGGGCCACCGTCCACGCCCGCACCGTCGAGCAGAAGTACGTCGGGCCGAGCCGGTGGGACGCGCTGCGGGAGATCGTGCGGCACGTGCGTCGGCGCGATCCGGACCGCGTGATCTTCGGCTCCGGCGACGTGTGGAATGCCGAGGACGTCTACCGGATGATCGGGTACACGGGCGCGAACGCCGCGGCCGTGGCTCGCGGGTGCATCGGCAACCCGTGGGTCTTCCGGCAGGCGCGGCAACTGCTCGCGGGCGAGACGCCCGCCGCGCCGAGCGTCGAGGAGCAGCGGGGCGTGCTCGAGGAGCACTTCACGCTCGCGCTGGCGGTCAACGCCGGGGCCAGGCGGCCGGAGGTCTACACCGGAAAGGTGATGCGGAAGTTCGGCATCCGCTTCGCTGAGCACCACCCGAGGTCGGAGGAGGTGCGCCGCCGGTTCGTGGGCGTGTGCAGCCTGGAGGACTGGCGGTGCGTGCTGGAGGAGTTCTATGCGACGCCAGCGGCGTGTCCGGAGTGAACGTGCCGCCGTCAGGAATCGTCCCGCATGACTTGCCAGGAGCGCGACATCGAGTCGTACCACAGGGCTTCCGGACCGTTATAGAGACCGGACTGCCGATAACGGGAGAACACGACCAGATTGAAGTGATCCGCTTCGGATCGCATGATGGCATACGACCACGCGCCATCACCCACCGTCGGCGACTCGATGGCCGACAGGAAGTCTGGCGCCAGATCGTCGAGGGACGCCGGGAGTCTTCCGTTCTGCTCGCGAAACGCCTCGATGGCCGCGATGATCGGCTCGGCTCGGCGCTTCGTCTCTCGGATGTCCGAGTCGCTCCATGATTCTCCGATCGCGAGGAACTCTCGCACGAACTCATTGCGGATCAGGTACATGCCGACACCCGCCGCCGCCACAACAATGAACACGAGCGGAAGGCCGATCAGCAGGCATCGCCGAAACCGTTTCCTTCTGCTGCTCATGCGTGCACCACTAGAGTGAACTCTTGACGGTGTATCCCGAAGGCGACAATGCCATCATTCCTGTTGGGAGAGAAGTTCGACTAGATCAAAGATGTCGCCGCTGTCGACGATGCCATTGGCGTTGAAATCGGCGGTTCGGAAGTCGTTGCCGAACTCCAAGATCGCCGAGACCAGATCCATCTCGTTTACAACGCCGTCGCTGTTCACGTCTCCAACCGGGGCTGGGCCGATCACGCCTCCACGTGTGGAAGCGGGTCGATTGTCACTGGGCCATGGAAAATGAAGAGCAACCCCTTGCCGTCGGCGGCATCTGGGTCTGAGACAATCAGATCTGGGACGCCATCGCCAGTGAAGTCGTCTGCGATGAGCAGGGCCTCGCCGTATCGGGCAGACTGTGCTCTGGCCATCTGCGAACCTGCCGCAAGCACGACAAACAGAACACACAGCACCGTTGTAATACGCCGTATCCTGAGCCTCCCGTTCGATTCGGCTTCGTCGTGGTGGTGAGGCAGGATAGCGTATCCGCGTCAAGTTCGCAAGCGGTTGTCTCCGACTCTGCATAGGTGTTCGGTCACCGCATCCTGTCCGTGCTGCTCATCAGATGGGTTCGAGCAGAATCCTCCGCTGCGGCGTCGAGAGGGGCAGGCGGGCCGCGGCGGTGCGGGTGAGCCAGCGCGAGCCGGGTCGGGCGCGGGCCAGAGCGCGGGCGTCGGCGGAAGCGAGGACGCCCGCGGTCCAGGCGGTGAACTCGACGGTGCGGTGCGTGGTGGCGTGGGTGAAGCGGTCGGCGCGTGAGAGCGGCGCGTCGAGCGCGAGCCAGGCGCGGAGGGTGCGCGCGGCCGCGCGCCGGGCGTGGTGCTCGCGCGTCGGCGCCTGCCAGAGGCTCGCCCACATGCCGGCGGGAGGGCGTGGCTCGACGAGGACGCGGCCGCGCCGGTCGCGCGCGAGGACGGCGTCGCAGTAGAGCGTGGCGCGGGCGGGTTGTGCCGCGGGGCGCGGGAGGTCGTGCTGCGAGCCGTCGCGCGCGGCGATGCAGACGCCGGCGAGGGGGCAGGCGTCGCAGCGCGGGGCGCGCGGCGTGCAGACGGTTGCGCCGAGTTCGATGAGCGCCTCGTTGACGAGGCCGGGGTGGGCGTCGCGCGGGAGGGCGTGCATCCACGCGGCGACCTGCTCGCGGGCCGCGGCGCACGCTCGCGGCGAGGCGGCGGCGAGCGGGAGTGCGTGAAGGCGGATCACGACGCGGGCGGCGTTGCCGTCAGTCGCGGGCACCGGGACGCGGTGGGCGAGGGATGCGACGGCGGCAGCGGTGTAGTCGCCGACGCCAGGGAGCGCAGCCAAGGCAGCGGGGTCGGCCGGGATACGGGCGTTGTGGTGAGCGACGATCGATCGGGCGGCGGCGTGGAGGTTGCGGGCACGCCGGTAGTAACCGAGCCCTGACCAGAGGGCGAGGGCGTCATGCTCGGAGGCGCGGGCGAGCGAGGGGAGGTCGGGGAAGCGGGCGAGGAAGAGCGGGAGTCGTTCGGCGACGCGCGCGACCTGCGTCTGCTGGAGCATGAACTCGCTCACCAGAACCATGTACGGGTCGCGCGGGGCGTCGAGCGGGATCGGGCGCCACGGCAGAGGGCGCGCGGCGCGCCGAAACCACGCGAGCAGCGCACGGACCTGGTCGCGTTCAGTCGGCGGCATGGAGAGCGCGCTCGACGCCGGCGCGGATGGCGGACCATCGCGCCCCGGGCGACTTGGTGACGGTGATGAACGCCGCGTGGATGAGCAGCGCGGTCACGCCCGGCACGGCGAAGAGGGCCTGCGCGAGAGCGTCGTCGCCGGAAACTTCCCCGCTGGTTCGGTACGACCGAGGGATGTCGGCCGGGCAGGGTTCAACGAGGCACTTGAGGGCGTTCGGGTTCGGCGTGGACTCGAACGCGAGGACGCGGTAGGGCATGACGCGATGGTACGCGCGGCGAGAGCACGGCTCGCGCACGGAGCAGCGGCGCGAGGTCGCACGAACCGCCGCGCCGCCCGGGGCGCGAGGCCCCGCACGTCCCGGGGGACGGCTCCGCTCTCCCCTCCAGGGGTGGGAGATCGGGGCGGAGAGGTCCGATGTCGTCGTGTGAGGATGTGAACGGCCGTCAGCGGCGTCGTCGGCAGCAGACCAGGCCGGCCAGGGCGAGCACGCCAATGGTGCCTGGCGCGGGGATGAGAACGACGTTGTCCAGGCCGGAGTTCACGCCGATGTCATTCAGGTTCGCGCGGATGCGCAGGTCGTCGAGTGCGGAGAGCGCAGCGGTGATGTCGCCGAGGGTCGCGGGCAGGTTGGTGTCGAGGTTCGTCCAGCCCATGCCGACGCCGATCGGGACGGAGTAACTTGACCAGCGGAGCGTCGTAGGCGGCAGGTCGTAGCCGAGGATGACGCCGTTGCCGGAGATGGTGATGTCGTACGCGTAGTCCACCTGCTGGGGGTTGTTGTTGTGGGGCGGATCCCACACTCGGCGGTCGAGAGTCAGGAAGGTGCCGCCGATCGCGCCGGTCTTGTTGCCGAGGAACTTGGCGGGCGCAACGAAGGCGGCTTCGCCGGGATCGAAGGTGCCCGGAACGGTGATGAAGCCGCCCGGGTTGCCGAAGCCGAGCACGTGGAGCGCGCCGGCCGTAGAGATTTCGCTCGGGGGCAGCATGGAATCGCTGACGACCCATCCTTCGGTGCCCGTGTCGAACGTGCTGGTCACGATGCCCGCCTGGGCGACGGATGCGGCGGCTGCGATGAACGCGGCGGCGTGCGCGTGCATGGAACGGTTCACGGTTGCTCCTCCCACCCCACGGACTTCCACTCACTTCGGGCCGGGAGCCACCACCGACGGTGCGCCCCGGCCCGGAAACCATGCCACACCGTTTGCCGATCGCAAGGGAAAGCGGGGCAGGTCAGGCGAGATTCGTCGTGTTTCCCGCTTTGAACGCGCCAGAGCCGGTGTTACCACGAGGGACTAGACGTCTTGTACGGCGTTTGAACGGTATTTCGGGGCAAACTTCTTTGAGAAAAATTGCGAGAGACCCCTTTCGCGGCGGTGGGGGAGTCAGGTATGATGGACTCGTACCCGCTGCAACGTGGCGGCGGTCGAATGTGTGAGAAGAGAGGAGTAACAAGCAATGCGGAACGTTTGTGCGCTGCTCGCGCTCGCGGGCACTGCGGCCATCGCGTCGGCCCAGTACACCATGCACTGGTACTGGACTGGTCCTGCCACCCTGGATCCGAGCAACCCGACCGGCACCTACACCCTGTGGGCCCAGATGGGCGGCTCCCCGATCGTCGGCTACGCCGGCTCGATCTTCGACATCAACGCCGGCTGCAAGACCTGCGACGGGTTCATCTCGAACGGGAAGGGCAACCCCGCCCTCGGCGCGCTCTCCAACGCGAACGGCACTCAGATTGACGCTGAGAACATCGTGATGGCGGACACCTTCCAGCTCCCGCCGTTCTTCAACCCGAACTTCGATCCCAGCAACCCGATGTGGGTCTACACGCTGGACATCACCGCCACCTCGTTCAACGGCGGCACCTTCACCCTGACCACCCTCAACCACCTGAACCACAGCATCTATGTCGACCAGTTCGGCACCTCCAAGGAGGCGACCCCGACGATCGACGGCCTGCGGATCACCTGCGTTCCGACGCCGGCCAGCCTCGGGCTGATCGGCCTCGGCGGCCTCGTCGCCGCCCGTCGCCGCCGCTGATCGCGGTCGCGAACGAGCGCGAAGCTCCAAGCTTCTCGAACCCCGCTCGGGATACCCCGGGCGGGGTTTGTTTTTTCTCCAGACAGAACGCCTTCGCTCCCGAAGGGGGTTGCGTGGCCCCACGAACCGTGGTATCAAGTTGAATCTGGGCGATGCGGTCTCTGGGGGCCACACGAGACCAAGAGGCGGACCATGACACGGACCATCACGGCGGCTGCTGCGGCGGTGTGTTCCGCCGGCATCGCCTACGCGCAGTACACCATGGACTGGCGCTGGACCGTCAGCGACACCGGCAACGAAGACGGCATCATCGAGCCGGGCGAGCACGCGCTGCTGGCGCTCCTGGCAGCGTGGGACGGGCCGCCCCCCGTCTACTACGCCGGCTCGGTGTTCGAAATCCTCGGTGTCTCGGGCTGGAACAAGGGGACGCTGCTGGTCGCGGACGGGAACGACACGTTCGGCCAGTTGACCAATGAGGACGGCGTCCCCCAGCCGAACAACGACATCCTCGCCATCGACACCTTCCAGTTGCCCAGGTTCTTCAACCCGCAGTTCTGGGAGGGCAACCCGGTCGTCGTCTACTGGATCGAGTGGGTGCCGGACGACTACTCGCCCCGCACGGTCTCCGGCACGTCGGCGAACCACCTGAATCACTCCCTCTACATCGACGACTTCGGCACCTCCGTGGAAGCGACACCGACGATCGAGGGGTTTTCGTTCCAGGTCGTGCCCGCGCCCGCGAGCGTTGCGCTGCTCGCCTCCGGTGTCGTGTGCGCGGGCCGTCGGCGTCGGTCCTGAGTGTCGGAACGCGCCGGACGGCCTTACAGCCGTAGCCGCCGTGCCGGATGTGGCGCAAAGAGAAACGGGGCGCACCCCGGTGAGTGCGCCCCGCATTCGTTGCTGTCATTGTTGTCGGTCGAGAATCAGCGGTAGAAGTTGGTCGTCTCGACCTTGAGGAGCGGCCGTGTGATCTCGTTGCTGGTCGCCTCGGCCCGGAACGAGACCTGCCCCGGGTTCTTGGCGCGGATCACGACGCGGTAGGTCGCCGCACGGCCGGCTTCGAGGCGGGCGATCGCGGGGAAGGTGATGTTGCGGCCCTGGGCGGTGCCGGTGACGCCGCCCTCGCCGGACGCGCTGACGAACTCCATGGTGTCGCCCTCGTCCATCGTGCAGACGAGCTTGACGCCGGTGAGCGCGGCCGAACCCTGGTTGGTCACGATGAGCGTGTAGGTCGTGGTGTTCCCGACCTCGACGGGGTCGGGGTTGTCGTTGCCTTCGAGCAGCAGGGCCGGGATGCCCTCGACCGCAGTGGTGGTCGGGCAGGAGACGGGGTCGGCGCAGTCGGCGACAGCGCTGGCGTTGGCCGTCACGGAGCCGATGGAGGCCGCGGTCGTGTTGACGGTCAGTTTGCGCGAGGCGTTCGGGGCGAGCGTGCCGAGGTTCCAGACGATCCGGCCGTCTCGGACCGCACCGCCGTCGGAGATGCTGCCGATGGTGACGCCTGCGGGGATGGTCTGCGTGACGACGGTGTTCGTCGCCGGCGCGTCGCCGGTGTTGCTGACGGTGACGGCGAAGTCAACCGGGCGGCCGACGAAACGGCGCTCGGGCGACTCGCAGGCGATGGTCAGTTTCGGCGCGACGACCTTGGTCTCGACCGGCGCGGCGTCGGCGGTCAGGGCGCCGCCCTTGGCCTTCGCGCTCGCCGAGTAGGTGCCCGTCGAGGCCGCCTTGACCTGGATGGTCTGGGCCTTGGCCTGCCCGGCGGCGAGGTCGCCGGCGGAGAGAGTGACGGACGTGCGGCCGTCGAGCGTGGTCACGCCGCGCGGCAGGGCAACGTCAACGGTCACGTTCTGGGCGACGCCCGTGCCGGTGTTGCGGACGGTGACCTCGAGGTTGTACGCATCGCAGAGGAGGACGGTCGAGGGGCCGACCAGCGCGAGTTGCAGCGCGGGCTGGACAACCTGGGTCTCGCTGCAGAGCGGCACCTTGTAGCGGACGTCGGCGCAGGCTGCGATGGTCTGGGCGTTCGATGCGCTGCCTCGGATGCGGATGGTGCGCGACTCACCGGGGGCGAGGCGGTCGATGGTCCACTGGCCCTGGCCCGTGGGAGCGGGGTCAGAGGACGCGAACTTGAAGTTGGGCGACATCTGCTCGGTGAGCACGATGTCCTCGATGGTCGAGTCGGTGTTGTTCGTCAGGCGGTACTCGTAGGTGAACTCCTCGCCCAGGGCGACCTGCGCCGGGGCGAACTTCTCGACGAGGAGCTGCGGCGTGCGGGTGTGGCCCGTCGGGTAGGCCGCGATGACCGAGCCGGTGCGCGGTGCAGGTGCAGGGCGGGGCTGCTCGGCCCGAGGCTCGGGCGCGGGGCGTGCGGCCTCCTGTCCGGCGACGTTGCGGCCCATGCCGTGGGAGAAGCCGGCAGCGTGCGGGGACGCGCCGGTCTTCTGCGCACGCTGCCAGGTTTCCGAATCCCTGTGCATGCCGGAGGAGCCGGTCTGCTCGCAACCGACGATGCCCAGAGCGCCGACGAGGGCGACGGAGGCCGCCGCGGCGCAGACCCACCGAGAGATGCTCTGTTTTCTCATGGATTAAACTCCGAAAAAAGGCCGAACGAGAAGTGAGTTTTCGCGTGCCTGTGTTCGGAACGTCTCTCCCCAGGCCGCGACCTGACGCGGACAACTATTGGCCCGCTCCACCCGGAAATCCTCTCAGGTGCACGCGAGAAGTCGCTGCAGGATGACGTCAGAGCGGCGTGTGTCGTCGCGAGAAGGAGCGGATGCGAGAACGCTCATCCCCGGTGGCTGCTGTAAACACTGTTTTCATAAGCACTTGCGATAGTGTTCGGGAATCGCAAGGCAAGCTATGCCATCGGCACGCTCGCGGTCGTGCAAGCGCAAAGGCACTGACTCGCAGGCTTGATCGGGGTCACAACCGTCGTCTGCAACCGCGAGGGACAGCGTGTGGTTGAGAGTTCGCACGACCGTCGTAGATGAGAAGCGGGCAAGTGGCGGGACGACGAAGCAGCGACGGCCGCGGCGCTATTCACACAACGAGGCTGCTACCAGGCTCGATGATGAGGATGCCCCGGCCATGAAGGAGGTCATCTCGTTCCAGGGCCGTCAACGGGCTGAGTTCGATCGTGCAGTCCGGCACGCGGCGGGTGGTCCCGTCGGTCAGCCGCTCTTCGCGCCACGGTACCTTCACCCCCGCCGCTTCGAGCCAGCGGGCGGCGCGCAGCGTTTGGATCTCGCGGCTGGTTCGGGGGCTGTCCACACCCTCGGCATTCTTGATCGGCGCGAACTCCTCCACGCGATCCGCCTCGTACACGATGGATGCGCGGGCGAGCGGCAGGGCGTCGAAGACGAATCGCTCGAGTTTCACGCCGTTCGGCTCGCGCGGCTCGACGCGCTCGCCGGTGTCGGGGTCGATGCACGGCACTTTCTTCTCCGCCCGGTGCCAGGGCAGGGCGAACGCGGGATCGGAGTTCAGCCGCTCGACGAACTCGACGCTCAGGACGTGGATGGCGGGGCTGCCCGCGAGGAAACGGAGCCTGCCGTCGGGGAGGCGTTCGCGCTGGCGCTCTATCGGCAGGTCGGAATACTCGATGATCCGCAGCCGCCCTCCGGCGACGCAGAACACCCCGAGTTTTTCCTCCGGGTAGGCCTTCGCGAGCATCTTGCTCGACATCTCGGCTGAGGAGTCAGGGGCAGTGGCGTGCAGGCCCAGGAAGACGGGATCGGTGACGCGGACGATGGGGTTGTCCACTTGGAAGTAACTGAGGTGCTCGACGCCGCGCCGGCGCATGTCGTCGAGCGAGCCGGAGACCTTCAGCGCACGAAGTGACCCGCCGTGACCGTCAGGGTTCGTGGCGATCTCGCCCGGCGCCGCGAGCAGGATGCGCCCGGTGTGCAGGTCGAAACTGGGCCTCGTGCCCTGCGGGAAGAACATCACGGCGTCGCGACGGAGGCCGAAGTAGCCTCTCTCCTCGAAGAACGCGACTGTGGCGTCGTGGTTGAGCGGGCTGGTCATCACGTACCAGGGCGGGGGCACGCCGTACTTCTCGCCCGTTTTCCGGATGCCCTCGGCGAAGAACTGGAAGAGCGGCTTGCCGGTGACCGCGCCCGCCGGGTAGCAGCCCTTGGGGCCGTCGTAGCCGAGGCGGGTGCCCTGGCCGCCGGCGACCGTGAAGCAGGCGACCTTGCCCGCGCGGAGCAACGCCTCCCCCGCGGCCCGATACGCCGTTCGGTCCCAGGTCCGCACGGGCGATGCCGGGTCGTTGGGGTAGTACGGGGCCGGCTCGATGTCCGCCGGCAGGTCGATGGGTGGCGTGCCGAGCACGTAGTCGCGCACCAGCACGGGAACGGCGTCAAGGTCGATCGCCTCGATCTGGGCGAGGAGTGCGCGCCGAGCGTCGGGCGACAGGCGGTCGTGGAAGTAGAGCAGGTGCTGCTGGCCGGCGCGTTCGAGTCGGTGGCGGAGAGCGTGCAGGTCGGGCATGTGGGGAGGGTAGAGGGTAGAGTCCGCCCGTGGCCGACCTGTTCACGCGACCGCCGCGCCTGCCGTTGATCGCCCCGTCGATCCTGTCAGCGGACTTCGCGCGGATGGGGGAGGAGTGCCGCGGTGTGCTGGCGTCGGGCGCGGACCTGCTGCACCTGGACGTGATGGACGGGCACTTCGTGCCGAACCTGACGATGGGGCCGGCGCTGTGCGCTTCGCTTCGGCGCGCCTTGCCTGGGGCGTTCCTCGACGTCCACCTGATGGTGGAGGAGCCGGAGCGGTTCGTCGGGCCGTTCGTCGAGGCGGGCGCGAACCACATGACGTTCCACGTCGAGGCGATCGGGTTGGAAGCGTGCGTGCGGCTGGCGGAGCGTGTGCGCTCGCTGGGCGCGACGGCGGGCGTGGCAGTCAACCCGGCCACCCCGGCTGAGGCCGTGCTGCCGGAAGTGGCGGCGTTCGACCTCGTGCTGGTGATGAGCGTCAATCCCGGCTTCAGCGGGCAGGCGTTCATCGGTGCGGTGCTGGACAAGACACGGGTGATCTCGGCCTGCCTTCGCCCGGATCAGCGACTGGAAATGGACGGCGGAATCGGACCGGGCAACGCGGCGGGGGTGCGGGAGGCGGGGTGCGACGTGCTCGTGGCGGCGTCGGCCGTCTTCGGCGTGCCGGAGGCACAGCGAACTCCTGTGATTGTTGCCCTACGCGGGTCACGCTGACGAGCAGAAGTCGGCTTGAGTCAAGGGTAAACACCTGGACAATTGTTGATTGTCAACCGACACGGGGTACCGATGCTACACTGAGCGGCCTCGAACCCCGGACCCGGCGCAGCCGGAGAGTCGCGGGGGCGGAGCAGCGGCCGGGATACGCCGCCGGGGCACGACACGGGCCTATGGCCAAATCCACCGACATCAGGCTGTTGCTGGTCCGGACCGGCGCCACCGAATGGGAGGCTGCGGGTCGTCTCTGCGGCACGTGCGACCTCCCGCTCTCGCTGGAGGGTCGGCGGGACGTGAAAGAATCGGTATCTGCCGTCAACGGCGAGACGGTCTCTGTCGTCCTCTGCGGACCGGACGAAGCGAGCGTCGAGACGGCCAAGGCCTTGGCGGAGCGGACCGGCGCGAAGGTCCGAGAACTCGACGATCTGGCCGAGATCGGGCTTGGCCTGTGGGAAGGCATGTTGGCGAGCGAAGTCGAGGAGAAATACCCCACGGCGTACCGCCAGTGGAAGGACGACCCAACGAGCGTGACGCCTCCAGGGGGCGAGTCGCTCGCGGAGGCCGAGGAGCGCATCATCGGTGCGTTGTCGCGCGGACTGGCCAAGGCGAAGGGTGCCACGAGCGTGGTGCTCCGGCCGATGGCGCACGCGCTGGTGCGCAGCGCGCTGCAGAAGGTGCCTCCCTCGAGGCTGTGGGCGATGATGGACGAGGCGCCGGCGGTCGAATGGCGTTCGGCGCGCCGGGATGAACTGAGAGCGGGCGTCGAGCGCGCCCGCGCCGGAAGTTGACACGACCGCCCGCGCGCCGCAGGCGCATCTGGAAGGAAGCAGGGCCATGACACAGCTGGCGAACCGCAGTTGGAGCGACGTTCGGCCGCAGCGGCGTGCCGCGATCCCCGAGGGGCTGTGGATGCGCTGCCCCGGGTGCGCGCAGATGGTCTACCGCCGGCAGATGGAGGCGAACCTGCACGTCTGCCCCGAGTGCTCGCACCACTTCCGGATCAGCGCGACGGAGCGCGTCGCGCAACTGGCCGACCCCGGCTCGTTTCAGCCGATGTTCACTGACCTTGCACCGGGCGACCCGCTCGGATTCCGCGACCTGAAGGCGTACTCGGAGCGTCTGCGCTCGGAGCAGTTGCGGACGGGGCAGACGGACGCGGCCCTCGCCGGCGTCGCCTTCGTGAAGGGCCGGCAGGCGATGCTCTGCTGCCTGGACCTGACCTTCATGATGGGGTCGATGGGGAGCGTGGTGGGCGAGATCGTGACGCGGTCGATCGAGACGGCGACGGACCGGAACCTGCCACTGGTGATCGTGAGCTGCTCGGGCGGTGCGCGGATGCAGGAGTCGGGCCTTTCGCTGATGCAGATGGCCAAGACGAGCGCCGCGCTCGCGCGGCTCGACCGGGCCGGAGGGCTGTTCATCAGCGTGCTGACGGACCCGACGACGGGTGGCGTGACGGCGTCGTTCGCGATGCTGGGGGACGTGATCCTGGCCGAGCCGAACGCGCTGATCGGGTTTGCCGGGCCGCGGGTGATCCAGCAGACGATCCGCCAGGAACTGCCCCCGGGCTTCCAGCGGAGCGAGTTCCTGCTCAAGTCGGGGATCATCGACCGGGTGGTGTCGCGGCACGACCTTCGGAGCGAGATCGCCCGGGTCATCGACTACGCCGGCAAGTGACGCGCACGCGAGCGAATCAGCGGTCGAACGCGCCGCCCTGCCACCCCCCCCTTCGGCGGCGCGTCGCGTTCGCGCTGGGGCTGCTGCACGCCGCGCTGATGGTGGCGGCGTTCTCGCCGGTGGACATCTGGCCCGCCGCGCTGCTCGCCCCCGCGCCGCTGGTGTGGGTAGCGTTGCGTGCCGATCGGCCGGGAAGGGCCGGGTTCTGGGCCGCCCTGGGCGCCTCGGCGTTCTGGGCGTTCGAGCAGCGGTGGATCGCCGGCGTGGCGATCGCGGGCTTGCCGCTTCTCATCGCGTACCTTTCGCTGCAACAGTGGCTGTTCGTATGGGCGGTCGGGCGCGGGGCGAGGGCGTGGCCGCGGGTGGTTGGTGTGTGGGCGGCGGTGGCATGGGTCGGCGTCGAGTTCCTGCGCGGCGAGATCGTCTGGCACGGATACCCGTGGTACCTCGTCGGGCACCCGCTCCTCGACGCACCGTTCGGTCCGGCAGTGGCGTCGGCGGCTGGCGCGTACTGGGCATCCTTGCTCGTGTCGGCGGTGGGATGCGCGGTCGGCGCGTGGGCGGCGGGGGCGCGCGGGAGGGGCGGGGGACCGCTCCCTGACGGTCGCGGCTCGGTGGGGACTCGCCACTCGTTGACAGTCGGGATGATCGTCGTTGCGATCGCGCTGTGGAGCGCGTGCGGGCTGGCACCCGGGCCGGAGCGGGGGGGGGAGTACCGCGTCGCCGTGGTGCAGACGAACGTGCCGCAGAGCGTGCGGGGCACGTGGCCGCCGCTCCAGCGGCTGACCGACCTCGACTCGTTCATCGCCATGACCATCGAAGCGGCCCGCGAAGGGCCGGACCTCATCGTCTGGCCCGAGACGATGTTCCCGGGCGAGTCCCTCGCGGACGAGGATGCGTGGGCGGAGCGTGCCGCCCGCATCGTGTGGCGCGAGGAACGCCGGCCAGATCCGCCGGAGTGGGAGCGCATCATGTGGCGCGGCCTGGACGGCGACGAGGAGCCGACGCGCATCGAACGGGCCGTTGACAGCGGCGAATGGCTCGTCGTTCCCTCGATGGCGGCGTACGACACGCTGCTGGTCTGGCAGGCGGCGATCGGCGTACCAATGCTCGTCGGCGCGGACGGGTACGAGGGGCTGCGCATCGAGGCGGACGAAGAGGGCGTGCGACCGAGTTACCAGCGGCACTACAACAGCGCGTTCGTGCTGCACGAGGGGCGCGTCACGCCCCAGCGCTACGACAAGCTGCACCTGACGCCCTTCGGCGAGGTCATGCCGTACATCTCGGCGTGGCCCTGGCTGGAACGGACGATGCTGCGGATCGGCGTGGGCGCGTCGGGGATGAGTTTCGACCTCTCACCGGGGCGTGCGTCGGTTGTGCTGCGCGTGCCGCGGCCGGGGGGGGGCGAAGTCCGGGCGGCGACGCCGATCTGCTTCGAAGCGACGGTCGCGCGGGTCTGCAGGAGGCTGGTCTACGCCGGCGGCGAGCGGCAGGCGGACCTGATGGTGCAACTCACGAACGAGGGCTGGTTCGGCCGTGCCGACTCGGGGCGCGCGGAACACCTGCGGCTCGCTCGATGGCGGTGCGCCGAACTCGGCACGCCGATGGTCCGGGCAGCGAACACGGGCATCTCGGCGGCGATCGACCCCCGCGGCAAACCGCTCGCCGAGATGCCGTCGAACTCCGAAGGGGTGCTCGTCGTCAGCCTTCCGCTGGGTGCGGGGGGGACCATCTACGCCCGTGTCGGCGACGCGGCGGGTTGGGTGTCGTTGGCCCTGACGCTCGCTGGGCTGGGCTGGACGGCGACTCGGGGCCGCAGGGGACGAAACTTCGCCAGTCCGTCGGCAGACTCTGCCGACCAATGATCCATCGGACTTGAACGCCGGTGGAAGGACCGGCGTATGACGATCCTCACGGTCCCCAAGGGAACGAGCCGCGACCGTCAGGGAGCGGTTCAAACCCGTCGACCCGATCCTCCGAGGCTGCCACCATGAACACACGATCCACGCTCGCCATGACCATCGCCGCCACGCTGATCCTGGGCGGGTGCGGCTCATCGGGACGGCAGGCCGAGAATCCGACGACGCAGCCTCGCACGGCGGCGAGGAGCGACCGAGCGTCCGATCCGGTGCGGATCACGGGGTTGCGCGAGCAGGCGATCGCGACGCTGACGGAGTTGTCGTCGGATATCGACCCGCAGGTGCGTGCGAACGTGCTCGAGGCACTGGTCATCGCCCCGGCGCGGCTCGAACCGATCGCGGCCGCAGGGCTGCGCGACTCGAACGAGGGCGTGCGCGCGGTGGCGGCGATGGCCGTCGGCAAGGCGCGGCTGACGCGCCTCGCCTCGGCGGTCGAGCCGCTTCTCTCGGACCCCTCGCCGCGCGTGCAGACCTCGGCGATCTACGCGCTGCGGCGCCTTGGGCGCGAAGTGGATCCGACGCCGCTGGCATCGTTCGCGCTGGGCGATCCGAGGCCGTCGGTCCGGGCGCACGCGGTCTGGGCGCTCGGAGAGTTGGGCGATCCGTCAGCATTGCCGCTGCTTCGAGAGGCGGCGGCGCGCCCGATGCCCCGCGCCGGCGATGCGGAAGTGCGCCTGATGCGCCTCCAAGTCGCCGAGGCGATGCTCAAACTGGGCGACGACGAGCAGTTGCATCCCCTCCACGCCGCACTTTTCGTTTCCCGACCCGAGCACTTGGAGACCGCCGCGCTCGCCGCCCAGATTCTCGGGGAGGTCGGCAACCGCTCCTCGATCCCCGACCTGCGGAACCTCGCGGTCTTCCGCGACGAGCGCGGGAACCAGATGCCCGCGGAGGTCCGCCTTGCCGCGGTGGGTGCCCTGGCGAAACTGGGCCAGACCGACGGCTCGTTCATCGCCGAGGAGTACGCGGCCCATCCCAGCCCGCTGGTGCGTGCCCAGGCGGCCGTGGTCTTCGGCGAGACGACCGGTCCGAACAACGCCGCTCGCCTTGAAGCCCTGCTCAGAGACCCGGAGGAGCGGGTTCGGGTGGCGGCAGCAGCGGGAGTGCTCCGGTACGCGGACAGGTCGGCAGGGCGGTGAGTACAGGGTCGGCAAGGCCCCACCCCGGAAGGAGGGCCCCCGCCGGCGTGACGGGCGTTCTGGCAGTCCGCGATTGACAGGCTACGATCGGCCCGGTATCAAACGGGACGCGCGTCCGGCCCGTGGGGGGTCGCCCTGCCGGCGGATCGGCAGCCGCGGCGGCTCGGGACGCGAAGAGGAGCCTGGACCCACCTCCCGCCGATGCGCCCGAGCGGCGTGTCGCGGGGTCGCCGCCACGAGAGGCGGGCACACACGCCCGAGGAGCAGACCGTGCACATTCTCACCAAGGTGTTCGTCGTGTTCGCCGCCGTGCTGGCGCTGGTGCTGGCCGCGCTGACGATGACCTACAGCGTCAACGCGGACCGCGTCGAGGCGGACTATCGCAACGCGCTGGCCCGCGCCGCAGAGGCCGCCGCCGCACGCGACGCCGCGACCAGCCAGTTCTCCGAGATGCAGAACCGGCTGACCAGGCAGGTCGACCAGCTGAGCACGGACAACGCGAACCTGCGCTCGCAGATCCGCGACCTGCTCACCGAGAACTCACGCCTGCTCGCCGACAAGCGCAAGGCGGAGGAAGACGCCCAGTCCACGAAGAACCAGATCGGGGACTTCGTCGAGTCAATCAAGGCCCAGGCGTCGCTCATCGAGTCGTACCGGGCCGAGGTGACCGCGCTGCGCACCAGCGAACTGCGCTTGCGCCGTGAGACCCTCAGCCTCGAAGACAGGCTGAACGACCTCGAAAGCCAGCGGCAGGTCTACGAGCAGACCACCCGCGCACTGCAGGAGCAGCTCGTGGCGACGCAGCGCGCGCTCCAGTCGGCCCAGCAGGGCACGCTCACCGCGGGCGGACGGGCCGACCAGCCCTACGAGGCCACGGGCGCGCTCATCACCGGCCGCGTCACCAAGGTCCGAAAGGACCCCGCCACCGGCCAGACGCTCGTCGAACTGAACGTCGGCACCAACGACCGCGTGGCGGAGAACATGAAGCTCTACGTCGGCCGCGGGCGCGACCAGTTCGTGGCGAACCTCGTCGTCGTGACGACCGACCTGAACAACTCGGTGGCGCGGGTGGACCTGCTCGCCGGCGACGCTGTCCGTGAAGGCGACCTCGTCCTGAGCCGACTCTACTGATGATCGATCCCGCCCACGCACCTTCGGCCGGTTCCCTCCGGCCTTCCGCCTCATCTCCCAGGAGCGACCCATGAGCCAGTTCGGGATGCAGATGCCGGGCGGACGTGCCCACCGCGGCGCAAGCCCCGATGTCTACACCGCCCTGGCCGTGCTGGCGACGCTGGCGCTGCTCGCGGCGTGCGCGTTCGTCTACGTCCAAGGCTCGAAACTCAGCCCCAAGGGCGACGCGATCTCGATCCAGGAGCCGGGCAGGATCACGCTGCCGCAGCAGGGGCGGTGAGTCGGCACGCCTTCACGCGACCCGACGCCGCCGACCCGACGAGCCGCGATCGTGAGGGAGCGGTTCGCACGACACCCGCAACGAGCCGCAACCGTGAGAGGGCTGATGCCCAGGAACTCTCAGGCCACGCCACAGGCCGCGTGGTCACCGGTCTCCCGAGGCAGACTTGACCGGCCCCCGGCATGGCGTATGTTTCCGGTACCCCGGCCCCAAGGCCCGGACGAGCGGCCCGGAGAGGCCCGCTCGGCCCGCCGCCCGCCAGGCCGCGGGGCGACAAGCCGACGATTGGGGCGGTAGCTCAATTGGTTAGAGTACCGGACTGTCGATCCGGTGGTTGCGGGTTCGAGTCCCGTCCGCCTCGCTTGAAAACGCCTCTGGCACGATGCCAGGGGCGTTTTTATTGGACCGATGGGTCACTGGTGCGGGAGGCGGGTCACTATCACAAGTTCGATGGTCATGGTGTCATCAGCCGCTTGGACTCAACATGCTGTTGGCCTGTTCGGGTGATTCTGAACCGTTCACCGTCCCGGTGGACAAGGGCTTTGTGGTCCACCAGCCCGCGCAGAGTCCGGCTGAGGTTTCTTCTCATCGACGGACGTGCCCAGGACTCCAGTTCAGCGTACTTTGCTCCCTCCGGCCCGCGCTGATAGAGCAGCAAGAGCACGAAGTCACTGGCCCCAAGGTCGGTTCGCAGCACCTTCAGAAACCCGTCAAAGTCCTCGATTGCGGGGGCAGCGCGCGTAACGATGCTGTCAACAGTCCGCTGCGCAACATTGGCGGGGACCGAGTGGTACAGCCGCACGAACTCGGCAAGCGCCCAGTCCAACACCGCCACTACCAGCCCGGCATCCTGTAGGTTGGGGTCGATGCCATCCGCAAGGTGTGCGTTGTCCCGTTTGTTCCGAATGTCGTAGACCATCCGCAGAGCACGGGGCAGGTGGAGCCGCACAGAGTCGGGATGCTGGCCGTTCGGGATGTTGCTGAGTGTGCGGATCAGGCCGTCAGTGTTCAGTTGGGTTCCCAGCGGCTCGAACGACCCGGTGGTAATCTGTTGGAGCAAGCGGAACGCGGCTTCGCAGAACCGCCCACCCTCCACGGCACTGAGCCGAAGACCGCCCAAGTAGTAGTTCCGTTTGGCCTCTTGGTGTGCCGACAGCATCTCATCAACCAGTTGGTCATTCAGAGAAGCCGTCAACCCTTGGCGGACTTGTTGCAGCATGGGTTAGCCTCACGCGCCGCTCTTTGACTTTCGGCCCGGCTTGCTCTTGCCGCGTGGTCTGCGGCGTTTGGGTGCATCCGCAATAGCCTGCGCCATAGCATCGCGGTCGGGCAGTGCTTTCACCACGTCTTCGCCAAGTGGAGTGAGTTGCTTCTTTCCGGCTCCAGCGTGAGACAGGAAGCCGCTCTGCGAAACAGCATTACGGGCGGTTGCAGAAGCATTCGAGAACTTCGCACCTGCCGCCTCTGTATTCAGCGCCGTGATGTCTTTGGTCTTGAAGTGGGGAGTGTCGCGGGCATGAGTGAGGAAGTACGCCAAGCATATAAGCCGCTCAAGATCGGTGTGGGGCTTCTTCTCGCGGAGGAAGTCTTTGGCGGTCATCGACTTGATGTCCGTTGCATCGGATGTACGGCTGTTCTTGGCCCCCTTTTCCGCTCCGCCGTTGCCTGCGGGTTCGGACATGCCGAGACCCCTGTAGATCATCGACAGGGCAAAGTCCCGCTGGGTGCTGTCCAGAGGTTCCAAAGCCTCAAGGCACGTCTGAATAGCCTTGAAACTCTCGGCAATCATCGTCTTGCTTTCCATTGCAGGTACTCCATAGCGATGCCATGATTGGCGTCGTGCTGTACGGCTATGGTAGCACCTATCTTGCGGTCAAGCCTCAATCATCCCTGCCCCGCTGGCCGGTCAAGTTGCGGGCAGGCCCGGCCTTGTCAGCACCTCCAGCACGTCATCCAGCCGCCCGGCTTCGATGTAGTGCCTGCCCAAGTGGATCAGGCCGGGGCACTCGCCCGCATGGATGAGACGCCACAGGTCCATCGGAGCGCAGCCCAGGCGGGCGGCGGCCTCATCGACGGACAGCAACGGGCACACCACCCCGTAGTTCCATGCCTTGCCCTTCACGCCACCCCCGCCGCCTCATCCCCACCGGCAAGGTGGGCGCGCTGCCGAAGGTTCGCGGCCACGGCGGGAGTGAGACCGAGCCGGTCGGCGGCGGCTACGTCGATCAGCAAGCCCACCGCCGCCGTGGTCACGGTGTTGGGCAGCAAAGGCCCGATGGAATCGAGCACGCGACGAACCAGCCGCCCGAAGTCGGCATCCTTGGAACCGTCGCCCCAGCGGAAGGCCGTGGCGCTGGCGTGGTACTGAATCACGCCGAAGACCGGCGGCTCATCCAGCGTCGCCATGATCTTGGCGCGCGCCAGGTCGGCAACGTCCGGTACCGCTCTTGAAGCCCGAAAGGTCGGCGCGACACCGATTGAGAGGGCATTCGGCACGCGATCGTCATGTGGTTGCCAGTGGACATTGGGGCCTTGATCGGTCGGCCCGGGCTTCCTTTACTCTTGGCCCCGGCGGGAGGCCCTCGGCCGGCGAGAGGACGGAGCAGGTATGGCGATCAGGATCAAGTCACGCGGCGGCGAGTCGGTCGAGCAGATGATGAAGCGCTTCAAGAAGCTCTGCGAAAAAGAGGGGCTGACGAAGGACATCAAGCGCAAGGAGTTCTACGAGAAGCCCTCCGAGCGTCGTCGCCGGGCCATGCGGAAGTCGGTGAACCGCCGCATCCGCACCGAGACGATGCCAGCCCGGCCCCCGCGCCCGCCCCGCTGAGTCTCCACCCGGTCCCGCAGCCTGATCCCGACCGATGACCGAACCCCCCGCTCTGTCGGGGGGTGTTTGTTTTTGGCTCTTCCGGGGTTGTGGGACCGGGAAGCCGGTGGTGTTCCGCAGCGCGGGCTGAAGCCCTGCGGCTCGGAGTTCTGAGCGTCTTCCGACAGGCTCGGAGTGGGGTTCACCGGCGCGTTAGTGGGGGCTATGCTTTGCCCCCTGTGTTCCCCGCCGGTCGCGCGGGGCCGCGATCGGGTCGGTCGCGGCATGGGGTACCCGTCAGAGTGCAGACCCGGAGACCACGCCGATGAGCCTGTCGATGCTCCCCACGCTGGCCGCGATTGAGAACGTCCCGCCGGTTTTTTACCTTGCACCCGCCGCCGCGCTGGCCGCGCTGGTGATGGCCCGCGTGTTCACCGCGAGCGTGATGAAGCGGTCCGAGGGTGACGACGAGATGGTGCGGATCGCCGCGGCGGTGCGCGAGGGCGCGATGGCGTACCTGGTGCGCCAGTACAAGGTCGTCGCGGTCGTGTTCGTTGCCCTTGTCGCGTTCCTGGCGCTGCTCTCCGCGTTGCACCTTCAGCCCGCGCTGTCGATGCTGGGCGTGCCGGTGGCCGGGCTGCTCTCGGGCGTGTGCGGGTGGTTCGGCATGAGGATGGCGACGAACGCGAGCGCCCGCACGGCGAACGCGGCCAAGGAGTCGCTCAACGACGGGCTGACAGTGGCATTCCGCTCGGGCGCGGTCATGGGCCTGAACGTGGTCGGGTTCGCGCTGCTGGACGCTTCGTTCTGGTTCTTCGTGCTCAACATGTTCACGGACTTCGGCATCGCGGACCTGACGACGATCATGCTGAGTTTCGCGATGGGGGCGAGCACGCAGGCGCTCTTCGCCCGCGTGGGCGGCGGCATCTACACCAAGGCCGCGGACGTGGGCGCGGACCTCGTGGGGAAGGTCGAGGCGGGCATCCCTGAGGACGACGCCCGCAACCCGGCGACGATCGCGGACAACGTGGGCGACAACGTCGGCGACGTGGCGGGCATGGGCGCGGACCTCTACGAGTCGTACTACGGCTCGATCCTGGCGACGATGGCGCTGGGGGCTGCCGCGGCGTTCTCGATCCCGAACCTCGGGGGCGGGGCGGAGGGGTTGGCCTTCAAGCTGGCGGCCGCGCCGCTCGCGCTGGCCGGGCTGGGCATCCTTTGCTCGGTGCTGGGCATCTTCACGGTGCGCACGGCCGAGAACGCGACGTTCGCGCAGCTGCTTAAGGGTCTGCACAAGGGCGTCTACGTCGCGTCCGCGCTCATCATCGTGGCGGCGTTCGGGCTGCTCTACATGCTGCTGGGCGGGTCGAGCGGGCAACTGGCCGAGGCGGGGACGGCGTGGTGGCGGCTCGGCCTGTCGATCACGGCGGGTCTGGTCGCGGGCAACGTGATCGCCTACGCGACGGAGTACTACACCTCCTACGAGCATCCGCCGACGAAGCGGATTTCGACGCAGGCGCTGACAGGGCCGGCGACGGTCATCATCGCCGGCATCGCCGAGGGCATGAAGTCCACGTGGGCGTCGCTCCTGACGGTCGTGATCGCGATCATCGCGGCGTTCACCTTCGCGGGCGGGGGCGAGAGTTTCCTGATGGGCCTCTACGGCGTGTCGATCGCGGCGGTGGGTATGCTGGCGACGCTCGGCATCACCCTGGCGACGGACGCCTACGGGCCGATCGCCGACAACGCGGGCGGCAATGCGGAAATGACCGGCCAGCCGCCCCACGTGCGAGAACGGACGGACATGCTGGACTCGTTGGGCAACACGACGGCGGCGACGGGCAAGGGGTTCGCCATCGGATCGGCCGCGCTGACCGCGCTGGCGCTCTTCGCCGCATACGTACAGATCGTGCAGGTGCAGCTGACGCGGCAGGCGGAGGCCTACGTTGCGCGATCGTCCTATGCCGCGCCCGCGTCGGGCGATCACGCGGTCTACACGGGGCACGGGCGGTTTGCGATCGTGGTACCAGGGGCGGCCGGGGCGAAGTCCTACGTCGATTGCGGGATGCTGGTGGACCGCGACCAGCTGGCGGGCATGCACTTCGGGGAGACGGTGAGCAAGGGGACGGTCTTCGACCTGCGGGCGTTGTCGCGCTACGGGCACGAGGACGAGGGTGAGCCGAAGATCGAGTCGTCGCGACGGTTCGTGCTCTCGAAGACGCTGAGGCACGGCGACCACGAGCACGAGCTGGCGTTCGAGGTCGTGGGGACGCGGAACGGCACGCTCGAGGACGTCATCGAGTTCTATGGCGTGAGCCTGACGAACCCCCGGGCGCTCGGCGGGCTTTTCATGGGCGTGCTGCTGGCGTTCCTGTTCTGCGCATTGACGATGAACGCGGTGGGCCGTGCCGCCTACGCCATGATGGGCGAATGCCGCCGACAGTTCGGCAAGATGCGCGAGGCGTTCCGCAAGCAGGGCATGAGCGAGGCCGATGTGGCGAACCCGGAGAAGTGGCCCAAGCGAGTCGAGTTCGAGGGCGTGCAGTACCCCGAGTATGCCAAGTGCGTGTCGATCTCGACGGCGGGTGCGCAGAAGGAGATGATCCTGCCTTCGATCCTGGCGATCTTCGTGCCGATCCTGGTCGGGCTGGTGCTGGGCGTGCCGGGCGTGATGGGCCTGCTCGCGGGTGGGCTGGTGTCGGGCTTCGCGGTGGCCGTGTTCATGGCGAACGCGGGCGGCGCGTGGGACAACGCCAAGAAGTTGATCGAGTCGTTCGGGCGCATCACGGCCGACAAGTTCCTCGACGACCCGGCCCGGGCCGAGGACTACCGCCGCAACGGCAAGGGGTCCGCCTACGTGTACGGCAAGGGGTCGGACGACCACAAGGCGGCCGTCGTAGGCGACACGGTCGGCGACCCGTTCAAGGACACTTCCGGGCCGTCGCTGAACATCCTGATCAAGCTGATTTCGATCGTGTCGGTGGTGTTCGCGGGGCTGATCGTGGCGTACGGGCCGATTGTGAGTGAGATGCTCGGATTGCACTGACAGAACACGAACGAGAGGTTGCACCCGATTTCGGCTCCGGTCTTGAACGAGTGTCCTAGGCCCGGGTAATCTAGTGGCACTCCGCTCGGGCGCATGAGGCCCAGCTCGATCGGCGTTGGTTCCGTGGGGCCTCGGAGAGGGACAGTCATGAAGAAGACAGTTGCGTTGGTCATGGTGTGCGCGGCGGGTGTCGCTTCCGCGCAGACTCCCATCGGCCCGTTCTCGGGCGCGATGTCCGAGACTTGGGAAGGGTTCCCGACCTACTCGCAGAACCCCAACTTCTACGAGGACGCGTTCGGCCCGATCTCGACCTTCGGCGGGAACGCGATGGTCTCGTCGCCGTGGTCCGGTCAGGGCGGCATCCTCGTCGTCTACAGCCCGTTCATCGACGGCTTCGGGCTCGGGAACTACGGCGGCGCCCAGGTGAGCGACGGCCAGAACGGCATGGGCATCAACACCGGCTTCCCCGCCCAGCCCGTCAAGATCGACTTCAGCACACCGGTGACCGACTTCGGCGGCTACTGGGGCGCGGCCGACATCTTCGGGTTCCCCACCGTGCCGATCGTGTTCGACTTCTACGACGCCGGCGGGAGCCTGATCGGCTCGGCGACAGAGAACTACTCCGCTCCCGGAAACGGCGCGCTGATGTGGTTCGGCTGGAACTTCAACAACATCGGCGCGGTCAAGACGATCGTCTACACGGGCGACTATGTCGTGAACGACGGCCTGCAGGCCAACCCGGTACCCGCCCCTGCTTCGCTCGCCCTGGCGAGCCTCGGCGTGTTCGCGCTCGGCCGCCGTCGCCGCTGAGCGTCCTCGTCAACCTGGTCCTTCACAGGGGTCGGCCCGTGCCGGCCCCTTTTTCGTGCGCCCGCGGCGCGCCGGGTAGACTGCGCGCATGTCGCCATCGCTCACCATCCTGCTCGTGACGCTCGCCGCGATGCTCTTCGGCGCGGGCCTGCTGCACCTCGTGCCGCGCCTGGGGCCGGGGGGGCGTGCGTTGTCTGGCGCGCTCAGCCGCGCGCCGCTGCTGGACATCGTGGTGACGTACTTCACGGTCGCGCCCCTGATCGCGGGGCCGATCGCGGGGGCGAGGCTCTCGCCGGAGACGCCGTGGCTCGGCGCGGGTCTGGGCCTGCTCGCGGGCGTGCTGGGGCAGATCGCGGCGGTCATGGTCTGGACCGTGCTGCACGAACTCGCCCACCCGGAGGCCCGGCGCGGGCCGCGCATCGTCCACACGCTGAACCGCAAGGTCGGCCGCGTGCGGAACCACGCGGCGGTGTGGTGGACGGCGTGGGCGGTGCCGGTGTTCTGGGTGATCCGGGTGGCGCAGTACTTCGTGTATCCGCCGCTGACGTGGCTGGTGCGGCTGCCGAGGTACCGGGCGTCGGAGTGGGTGAACGTCTCGCGCCACAAGTTCCGTGGGCTTGTGGGGCACGACCTCATCTGGTGCCTCTACTGCGACTGGATGACGGGCGTGTGGTCGCTCGGCGGCGAGATGCTTCGCAACGTGGAGAGCTTCTGGTGCCCCATCAGATTCGACTCGGGCAAGAAGTGTGACAACTGCCGAGTCGATTACCCGGACATCGCCGGCGGGTGGGTTGCGGCGGACGCGGACATGGCGGCCGTGGCGCGCGTCCTGGACGAGAAATACCCGGGTCCGGGCGGCACGAACGCCTGGTTCGGGCACCCCGCACGGCTGACGGTGGAGGGGAAAGAGAGGAGTCCTGAGTCTTGAGTTCAGAGTCTTGAAGCGATCTGCACCACGTTCTTTCCGGCGCCTCAGGACTCAAGACTCAAGCCCCAGGACTCAGGACTCCGCCAGCCGGATCAGCTCGGGCACCGTTGACAGGTCGAGGTTGCCGCCGCTGATGATGACGCCGACGGTTCGGCCGGCAACTTCGTCGGGCTGCTCGCGGGCGAGGCGGAGGAGGCCCGCGAGGGCGAGCGCGCCGGTCGGTTCGACGACGAGTTTCAGCCGTTCCATGGCCAGCAATGCGGCACGGGCGATCTCGCCTTCGCTCGCCGTCATCATGTCGTCCACGTGGCGCGTGACGAGCGCGAAGGTGTGGCGGCCGAGGGACGGGGTGCGCGCGCCGTCGGCGATCGTCGGCGGGTTGCGGACGGTGCGCAGCACGCCGTCGCGGAAACTGCGGGTGGCGTCGTCGGCGAGTTCCGGCTCGACGCCGATAATTCGGCAGGCGCGGCACACCGCCCGCGTGGCGACGGCACACCCCGAGAGCAAGCCCCCGCCGCCGCACGGAACGAGCAGCACGTCGATCGGCCCCGCGTCCTCGCAGAGTTCGAGCCCCGCGGTTCCCTGGCCGGCGATGACGGCGGGGTGGTCGTAGGGAGGCACGACCGTCATGCCGCGCTCGGCGGCCAGGCGCGCCCCGAGTTCCTCGCGCACCGTCGTCGCGGGGTCGTAGAGCACGACCTCGCTCCCCTTCGGCGCGCGCTCCAGGTACGCCCGCGTCGCCGCGAGTTTCACGCGCGGGGCGTTCTCGGGCATCACGATGACGGCGGGCGCGCCGAGCAGCGACGCCGCGAGCGCGACCGCCTGGGCGTGGTTGCCGCTGGAGTAAGCGAGCACGCCGGCGCGGCGTGCGTCGTCGCTGAGCGAGGCGATGGCGTTGTACGCGCCGCGGAACTTGAACGCGCCGACGCGCTGGAGGTTCTCGCACTTGAAGCGGGCGAGTGTGCCCGTGATGAAGTCGATGGAGCGCGACGACACCACCGGCGTGCGGTGCGCCACGCCGTGCAGCCGGGCCGCGGCGGCGCGGACGTCGTCAATGGTGACGCGGTCGCGCAGCGAAGCGTCGGGAGGCGTGCCTTCGGCGGGCATAGGCAAACGATAGCGGGTGGACGAAAAAGGCCGCCGCCCGGAAAGGGACGGCGGCCGAGATTCGGACTCCGTAGGAGTCGCTGTGGGCTGCACCGCGGGCAACCCGTCGGTCTGCCCGCTTCTAGCGGGGCAGCCCTCGCGTACAGGCATGCTTCACTGGATCACCTCCTTCAGAAAGAGCCATCCCAGCCGCGCGGCGCTGCACACGCCGCCGCCGGGCTTCTCCCCCCCGGGCCGTCGCCCGGGGCACACCGCCCGCAAGGCGTTCGCCCTGCGGTCGTCGCGGGTCGTCCGGCCGCCTCGGGGAGTGGTTCTCACGCCCTCGGCCGGGTCGGCGCTGGCCGCGATGTCGGCATTATCGTCCGACGATTTCCCTACGCAAGAGAAAAGTCGCGGGTTCCTGGGTCACGGGTGCGGTTGGTGCGGCGTGGCGTCGCGGTACTCGCGTCTGGCCGCACCCCAGACCTCCCAGGCCGCCCCGGCGTTGATGGCGACGATGCCGACGCCGACAACGAGGTCCGGCCAGATGGAAGGGCGAACGAGCGTCAGAAGTCCGGCGGCGACGATCGCGACGTTGGCGAGAGCGTCGTTGCGTGCCGAGAGAAACGCCGCGCGGGTGAGGCTGCCCGAGTGGGTGCGGAACCGAGCGAGCAGGAATGCACAGAAGAGGTTCACGGCCAGCGCGCCGCCGCCGGTCGCAGTCAGCGGGTACGGCGCGGGCGGCACGGGGTGCGCGATCTTGCGCCACGCCGTCCAGAGCGCGGCGAGCGCGGGTACGAGCAGAATGCAGGCGAGAGCCATGCCGACGCGGGCACGGTTGCGGGGCGACCAGGAGAGTGCGGCGAGGATCAGAAAGTTGACGGCGGCGTCTTCGAGGAAGTCAACGCTGTCGGCGAACAGCGAGACGGAGCCGATGGAGACGGCGACCGCGAACTCGACGCCGAAGTAAGCGAGGTTCAGGAACGCGACGACACGCAGTGCGGCGCGGAAACGGTCGTGCGAGAGAGTATCCAAAGAGGGTTCCATACGGTGGTCCGGACCGTCGCAACACGATCAATCCTCGAACTCGTCGAACGCCCCCTGCGCGGCCTGCTCGTCGAGGTACTTCTGGAACTCGCCCATCTTGTAGGAGACGAAGCAGAAGACATGGTGCAGCGTGAGCCACTCGACGTCGCTCGGGTCCTCGTCGAGGTCTTTGCGCAGCCGGTTCAGCTCGGCGAGGATCGTTTCGGCCTTCATGCGGGTCTCTCCTGTTGGGTCGCGCGCCGGGCGAGGATGGTCGAGCAGGCTCGGGCCGCGACGAACATCGCTGTCAGTGAAAGAACGATGCTCGGGCCTGGCTGCCAGTTCATCTCGAAACTCAGCACAAGTCCGGCGGCGACGCCCAGCACACCGACGGCGAGCGCGATGGCGTAGACAGGGCGGAGGCGGTCGCTCAGTTCGAGCGCCGCCGCGCCGGGGAGAACGAGGAGAGCGGTGGCGAGCACGACGCCGGCGAGGCGCATGGTGACGACGATGGCGAGCGCGAGAACGATGAGCAGCAGGGATCGCATGGCGTGCGAGGGCACGCCGAACGCTGCGCTCGCGCCCTCGTCGAACGCCCAGAAGAGCATCGGGCGGCGGTACCACCAGGCCGTGGCAAGAACACCCGCAGTGACGATGGCGGCCAGCACGGCGTCCGCGGTGCCGACGTTCAGCACCGAGCCGAAAAGGATGGACTCGACGCCCGGGGGGGGGGGTAGTCCCGCGTCGCGCATCCTGCCCGCCACGCCGCGGATGAGCAGGAATCCGACCGCCATCGACGCGGCGAGTACGATGCCGATGGCCGTGTCCGTGCGCGCCCCGGGCCGGTCGCTGAGCCAGGCGATGCCGAGCGCGGCGGCGACGCAGAAGAGCGTGACGACGGCGAGCAGGCCGGCGCCCTGCGTCGCCCACCCAGCAACCATGCCGAGCGCGAGCGCCACGCCCACGCCCCCGAAGGCCGCGTGGCTCACGCCCTGCCCCACGAACGCCATGCGCTTGAGCACGACGGGCACGCTGAGAGCCGAGCAGAGCGTGCCGACCAGCAGTCCCACCAGCACCGGCGGCCAGAAGGTGGCCCGGAGTTCCGGCGCGCCGAAGAGGTATTCGAGCGTTCTCATGCCCCGCTCCCCCCCTTGGCGTGGTCGAGGTCGTGGTGGTGGTGCGCGGGGTCGTCGCAGCCCGCGGCGGGGTGGGCGTCCACATGCACCTCGCCGAAAACGCCCTCGACGTCGTGCCGGAAGACCTCGGCCAGCACCGCGGGAGTCAGCCCCTCTGGCGCGACATGCGAGTGCAGCGTGCGGCTGAGGCAGGCGACGCGGTCGCTCGCGGCAGCGATCGTGCGCAGGTCGTGGCTCACGACGACGATGGTGACGCCGAGCCGGTCGCGCAGGCTGGTGAGCAGGTCGGCGAAGCGGCGCTGGCCGGTCACGTCGATGCCGACGGTCGGCTCGTCAAGCAGCAGCACTCGCGCGCCGACGGCGAGCGCGCGTGCGATGAGCGTCCGCTGCAACTGCCCGCCGGAGAGTTTGCCGACCGGCCGCTCGGCGAGGCCCGCGATGCCGAGCAGCGACATGGACTCCTCGACGCGCCGCCGGTCCTCGACCGAGAGCCGCGCGAAGCCTGTCAGCCTCCCCGCCGGCCCGAGTTCGACCGCCTGCCGCACGCTGATCGGGAAGGCAAGCTCCGCGTCGCTCCGCTGGGGCACGTAGCCGATGAGGCATTCGCGCCGTGCCTGCTCGGGCGTGCGTCCGAAGATGCGCACCGTCCCGCGCTGGCACGGCAGGAGGCCGAGCGTGATGCGCATGAGCGTGGTCTTGCCAGCGCCGTTGGGGCCGAGGATGCCGAGGCGCTCGCCGGGTTCGACGCGGAGGGTGATGTCGCGCAGGGCCTCGACCGCGCCGCCGTCGCCGCCCGCGACCGGGCGCGGGTATGCGAAGCCGACGCCGACGTAGTCGATCGCGGGGACGGCGTTCGCTGGCGCGTCGGGCATCGCGTGGAGTCTACGGCCGATTCACCCCGCGTCGGCCGGCGCAGTGGCTTCGGCGAGCCTAGTCTCGATTTCGTCGAGGTTGCGGAGCATGAGGCGAACCCAGTCGGAGTCGCCCTCGGGGTCGATCTCGCCGAAGGGCACGCCGGCCAGCCGCGCGAGCCGCTCAGCCGCGGCGCGGTTGAGTTGCGGCTCGGAGAAGACGGCCGCGACGCCCTCGCGCTTGATCGACTCGGCGGCGGCTGCGAGGTCGGCGGGGCTGGGGTCGTGCGCCTCGACGGGCATGATGACGCGGGCGACGACGAGGCCGTAGCGGTCAGCAAGCCGTCCCCACGCCGCATGCTGCGTCACGATCTTCGCGCCTTGGTACGGCGAGAGGCGTTCGCGGTACACCGCGTCCACCTCGGCGACGCTGGTGCGAAGCAACGCCGCACCACGCTCGACGGCAACCAGCGCATCCGCCGGTGCGGACCGGACGCGGAGCAGAGCGGAGATCGCCTCCTCTGCTTCGCCCACGAACGACGCGACGAGCACCGGGTCCAGCCACAGGTGCTCGTCGATGGGTCCGTGGTCGCAGTCGTCGTCGTGTTCGTGGTGGGCGTGGTCGTGCTGAGGCTCGCCGCCGATGCCCAGGGCTTCGGCCATGCAGAGTTGAGCCGGCGCGTCCTTGCCGCGTCGCGCGAGGGCCTTGACCACACCCGGCTCCAGCCCGAGGCCGACGTAGACGACGAGGTCCGCCCGGGCGAGCGCGGCGGCATCGTCGGGCGTGAGTTCATACCCGTGCGGCGAGGCGCCCGGCGGCACGAGCGCACGAACCTGCGACCCCTCCGGCAACAACGGGGCGATCAACCCCGCAAGTGGCGGGATGGTGACGACGACACGTAGCGCGCCCGGCGTCGGCAAGGCGTCGGCAGCACGTCTGTTCTCCGACCGCTCGCACGAGCCGAGCAGCACGCCCAATGCCGTCAGGGCGGCCGCGAGCGGTGCGAGCGAGAGACCGATCAGTCGCGGCTGCCGGTCGATGGTGCTCATGCGATTGCTCCCTGCGATCCTGGGCCTGCCGACGCGGGAGAAATGCCCCGGCCCGACCCATGGCGACACTGCAGCCTACGCCCACGCCGCGGAGTAGTTCGCCCGCGCGGGCTGGCGTGAGGCCGTTGCCGCCCTTGCCTCCGCCCGTGTCGGCGTGCTCCGGGACTCCCCCATCCCCCCGGCGTACAATGCCGCCCCCCGCCCCGGCCCCCCGGCCGCGGCGGGGCGACACTGGGGCGGTAGCTCAGTTGGTAGAGCGCATCGTTCGCAATGATGAGGTCGTGGGTTCGACTCCCATCCGCTCCACTTCTCGAAATAGCGTCTCGTGCGACACGTTCACGCGCGGCGGCGGCTCGCACCAAGGTTATGGGTGAACGCCATGAACTCCACCTTTTGTGCTGAAACCGGGATGCGGTAGATGCTCGGACGAGGGGGTGCGGCGGCCGAAACTACTTCCGGCCATACCTTGATCGCCTTCCACGCGAACTCCGACCATCTAAGATTGAACCACGCCCCCGCGAAAAGGAAGAATGTCAACGGCAAGTCGCGAAGAACTTGAAGTTCGGCCGGGTTTTTGAGGATGCGACCGTCACCTGAAATGACCACTGGAACGGGATCCCATCCCGCAATCAGTTTCAGCCACTCAGTGTCAGCGGTCGTTTTCTCGAAGCGATCGTCGTGGTAAATGACCGTGTGATTGCGGTCGTAGTACCCCAGCATTCGGGCCAACTGCTCCGGCACGTTTCGGTCGATGAAGAAGTGCATTAAGCGGCGATTCCACCGGCGTAGTCGCGCTCGAACGCAACGGCCTGCTGGACCGCCGCTGGCGACACGTCGAACAGGTCAGCGACGAGGTCCACGTTTTCATCGTTGGCGTAGTACGAGCGGGCGAGAACGAACGTAGTCGTGCCTTCGGCGGCGATAACGGGCTTGCCAAACGATCGAGCAGGGTCAATCACGACCCCGTGCGCGATATTCCATCGCGTGGCAGTCTGGGTGTCCCGTGCGTACTCGACTTGCTTCAAGTACGGCTTCAGTATCTCCGGCATTGCTCTCTGTCCAGTGAGCACTTCTTCGAGAAGTCGGTCACCGACGTGGTCGAGGGTCTCCATGAAGACAGTTCGCCCATCGGTGAGAAGCCTTTGATGACCGAACGGGTGCGGTGTGTCAAGGGACTTGCGGAGTTGTGAATAGACGCGCCGAATCGTCTGTAGAGAAATCCCCGCCTCGCGGAAGCGCCCGACGACGAGGAGGTCGATCAGATCCAAAAACGAGACCGCGTGTCTACCCTTCACAGGGGGGAGGTCGGGCTGAAATAGCCGATCGCGCCGCCCTTCACCGGACCCGGTCATCCAACGATTCGCGGTGCGCACATTCACGTGCGCGAAGCGGGCCGCTTCGGGGATGCCATACGAGCCTACTCCGATCATCGTCCTCACAGTACTCTCCGTCGGGCCCTTGTGCATCATACCTACAGATCGACAGGCTTGGTGTGGCGGCTTGCTCAGACCCGGAGTTCGCCCCATTGGAACGGCTCAACACCCCCTCTGACTCGATTGGGCAGGGAAGCAAGGGATTCCCCGTAGGCGAATCCGAGGTTTGGGGTTGACTGACCGGCGACTCGCAACCTACCCGTCTCGCAGCCATCGAAGTGGTATGCGGGGATTGACCCATGGCCCGGTGCAGAACCACCTGGGACATGTCCTGCGATCTCCTTCTCGCACAACTGCTTACCGCTTCTCCATCGCCACGTACGGCTGGTCGTGCGGGCCGACGTAGAGGGCCTTGGGCCTGAAGAGGCGGTTGTCGGCGAGTTGTTCGAGGATGTGCCCGCTCCAGCCGGCGAGGCGGCTGAGGGCGAACATGGGGGTGAAGAGGTCGAGCTTCAGGCCGATGCAGTGGTACGTGGTGGCCGAGTAGAAGTCCACGTTGGGGTAGATGCCCTTGGCGGCCAGTTCGCGGGCCATGATCTCCTCGATCCGCTGGCTCTTGGCGAAGAGGTCGGTGTTGCCGGTGTCCTCGGCCAGTTTCTTCGCCAGTTTCTGCAAGTCCGTCGCGCGTGGGTCCTTGGCCTTGTAGACCCGGTGGCCGAAGCCCATGATCTTCTCCTTGCGCTCGATCTTGCCCATGATGTAGGGTTCGACGGCGTCGAGGGAGGGGATCTCATTGAGCATGTGCATGACGCCCTCGTTCGCGCCGCCGTGCAGCGGGCCGCGGAGCGATCCGATCGCGCCGGTGAGGGCGGAGTAGACGTCGCTGAGGGTGGAGATGATGACGCGGGCCGTGAAGGTCGAGTTGTTAAAGCCGTGGTCGGCGTGGAGGATCATGCAGACGTCGAAGGCGCGGGCCATTGTGGGCGTGGGCTTCTCGCCGTTGAGCATGTAGAGGAAGTTGTCGGCGAAGGGAAGAGAAGGGTCCGGAGGGACGAGTGGCAGTCCACGCCGGTGGCGGTCGAAAGAGGCGACGATGGTGGGGGCGTGGCCGAGGATTTTGAGGGACTTGTCGCGGGCGGAGTCCACGTCGTTGGCGTTCGGGTTGGGGTCGTGAAGCGAGAGCGCGCTGACGAGCGTGCGCAGGGCGTGCATCGGCTGGGCGGTCTTGGGAGTCGAGAGGATGCGCTGCTCGAAGCCCTCGGGGAGCGCGTAGCACGCTCGGAGTCGGCGGCTGAACTCGTCGAGTTCGGCCTTTCTGGGCAGGCGGAGGTTCCAGAGGAGGAAGACGGTCTCCTCGAAGGTGGACTTACTGGAGAGCTCCCCGATCGGGATGCCGACGTATTCGAGGACGCCCTTCTGGCCGTCGATGAAGGACATCTGCGACTCGGCGGCGATCACTCCCTCAAGGCCCTTGGCGTACTCCGTCATGGGGCACTCCCTCTGCTGCTCGTTGGTCGTCGTGCCGGGCCGCGGCCACCGCCCGCGGCGTGGGGGGACTATAGGGGATGCGGAGCAGATCGGGCCACGCGGGGGAGTTCCGGCGCACCAAGCCGTACCATGCCTCGGTGTTCCTGCCGCTGGGCACAGATCGCCCCCGTCGCCGCCCCACGCTGGTGACGCACGCGCTCATCGCTTCCAACGCGGTGGTGTTCATCGCGATGGTGCTGCTGGCGGCTTTCGCGCCAGCGCTGCACGAGCGTGCGATGGCGACGCTGCACCTGTCGCGCGGGTCCGGGGCGTGGTCGTGGGTGACCTACGCCTTCCTGCACGCAGGTCCGGTTCACCTGCTGGGCAACCTGCTCTTCCTTTGGGTCTTCGGGCCGAACGTGGAGGACCGGATCGGGCGGCTCGGGTTCACGGCGTTCTATCTCGTGGCGGCGGCGGCTGCGGGGCTGGGGCACGTCGCCGCGTCGCCCGCCCCGGTGGTGGGGGCGTCCGGGGCGATCTCGGCGGTGACCGGGGCGTACCTCGTGCTCTTTCCGCGCACGCACGTGCGCACGCTCATCATCTTCTTTTTCATCGGTGTGTTCATGATCCCGGCGTGGTGGTTCATCGCGTTCGCCATCTTCTGGGACTTCGTGCCGATGTTGCGGACGGGCCGCGTGAGCCAGGTTGCGTATGAGGCGCACCTCGCGGGGTACGGGTTTGGCATCCTGGTCAGCGTGGCGCTGCTGTGGACGCGGGCGATCCAGCGCGAGCCGTACGACCTGTTCACGATCGGCCGGCAGGCGGCGCGCCGGCGACAGTTCCGCGAGGTGGAGCACGCTCGGCGGCGCGAGCGAGAGCAGGCCGAGCGAAGGGTGAAGGCCACGGCCGATGCTCCGCCGGACCCCGCGGCCGAGGCGCGGGCGAGGGTCTCGACGGCCGCCGCGTCGGGGGACATGGCCGCCGCGGCGGCGGCGTACCGCGACCTGCTCCGCGAGTTCGGCGACAAGCCCGCAGCGGTCACGCTCACCCGGCGCACGCAGTACGACGTCGCCAACCACCTCTTTGCCGCGGGCGACCACGCGACGGCCGCCATTGCCTACGAGCGATTCCTCGGCGGCTATCCCAGCGACGCCGAAGCGCCGACCGTGCGACTCATGCTCGCGCTCATCAACACGCGCTACCTGAACGATCCGGTGGCGGCACGAGCGCTCCTCGATGGGCTGCACGACGCGCTCGCCCGCGACGAGGAACGGACGCTCGCCCGCGAACTGCTGGATGAACTGGGGTGACGGAGTGACGGGGGCGGATTATGCTTGAGGTCGCCCCTCTTGCCGATCCCTTCGCCCGGCTCGCGCCCTTCGCGTTCGATCTTCCTCCCTTTGCCCTTCCGGAAAGGTCCAGCCCGTGCCACGAACACGCGTCAAAGTATGCGGCATCCGGGACCTGGATGCCGCGCTGGCAGCCGCCGAGGCGGGCTCGGACGCGATCGGGTTCGTGTTCGTGCGCGGCACGCCTCGATACATCGCTCCGGACGAGGCGTTCGAGATCATGTCGTGCCTGCCGCCGATGGTCGGCACTGTCGCCGTGCTGCGCGATTCGACGATCGACGAGTTTCTCGAGATCGAGCAGCAGTGTCCGACCGCGTGGACACAACTGCACGGCAGCGAGCCGGAGAGCCTGGTGCGAGACTGCGGGCCGGGTGTCATTCGCGCCGTCCGTTTCCGCGCCGACACCATCGAGCGTGACCTGAAACGGTGGGATGCCGTCGAGGAAGTGGACGCGATCCTCGTGGACGGCTCGGCGGGCGGCACGGGCGAGGCGTTCGACTGGAACGCGCTCGCGCCGCACATGCGTTCCGTCCGCAAGCCCGTCATCATCGCCGGGGGCCTGACGCCGGAGAACGTCGGCGAGGCGATCACCGCATGCCGGCCCTACGCGGTGGACGTGTCGAGCGGTGTTGAGTCGTCGCCGGGCGTGAAGGACCACGCGAAGATAGCGGCGTTCTGCCGGGCCGTGCGCCGCGCGGACGCGGCCCTGTTCGGCTGAGCCGCGGGAAGAACGAGATGGCGAGCGACAACAGGCCTGCGGCGTTGGTGACCGGCGCGGGATCGGGCATCGGCCGCGCGATCGCCCTGCAACTCGCCGAGCGCGGCTACCGGCTGCTGCTCGTCGGCCGTCGTGCCGAACCGCTTGAGAAAACGGGCGCGATGCTCCCCGGTGAGCGAGGCATCGCGTGGCGGACGCATTGCGCGGACGTGAGCGATCCGACGGCGTGCGCAGGGGCGGTCGTCGCGGCCGCGGCGTCGTTCGGGCGGCTCGACGCGCTCGTCAGCAATGCCGGCATGGCGGAACTGCGCGGCGTGGGCGAGCACTCGGCACAAGACGTGCGTCGCACGTTCGAGGTCAACGCCCTCGGCCCGGCGTGGCTCGCCGCCGCCGCTTGGCCGCTCTTTGTCCGACAGGGGGGGGGCTGCATCGTCTTCGTGTCGAGCGTCGCCTCCGTCGATCCGTACCCCGGCCTCGGCGTCTACGGCGCGGCCAAGGCGTCGCTGAACACGCTCGCCCGCGCCTGCGCGAACGAGGGGGCGCCCTTCGGCCTCCGCGCGTTCTCCGTCGCACCCGGCGCGGTCGAGACGCCGATGCTGCGTTCGATGTTCACACCGGGCGACCTCCCGCCGCGCGAGTGTCTCACGCCGGAGCAGGTCGCGGCGGTTGTCGTCGAGTGCATCATCGGCGAGCGCGACGCCGAGAACGGCCGGACGATCCTCGTGCCAAGCCCCGGATGATCGCCGGGCAGCGTCCTACAGGCTGCCGCGGCGGGCCAGTTCCAGCACGAACACCGCGTCCCGCTGGTCCACCGTGCCGTCGCCATTGAAGTCCGCGCTGGTGTCGCCCGCGTTCACGCGGTCCACTGCCCGAGCGGCCTCACCCGCGTCGATCACGCCGTCGCCGTTGGTGTCGATGCGACGGAAGGCACGCCGCTCCGCGTCGCGGGCGCGCTGCGCCTGCCGCATCAGATCGCGTTCACGCTCGTTCAGCCGTCCGTCGCCGTCCAGATCGAACTCGGCGAGCATCGCGGCCCGTCGCTCCTCGCCCTCGCGCCGCATCGTTTCGCGCATGGTGCGCCGCTCGTCGTCGGAGAGCACGCCGTCGCCGTCGGTGTCGAACCGGGCAAGCATTCGCGCCTCGTTCTGGGCGCGCATTTCCTCGCGGATGATCTCGAAGGCTTCGCGCGCGGCCTGGCGCTCGGCATCCGAGAGTGCGCCGTCGCCGTCGAGATCGAACGTGCGCAGCATCTGCTCTTCCACCTGGGCGCGCATCTGCTCGCCGCGGGCGCGCATCGCGGCGCGTTCCTCCTCGGTCAGGTCGCGCCCTTCGCCCCACCGCGGGCGGCCGTCTTCGCCGCGCCAGCCCTCGGGGCCGGGGCCGCGCCCCTCGCCGAACATCATCGGGAACTCGCCGGGTCCGAAGCGACCGAACCCCTCGGGTCCGGGTCCCGGGGACGGACGTTCATCGGCCGGTGCGGCCGCGATCGGTGCCGGAGCCGCTCGGCGCACGGGGGCGGGTGTCGGCTCCTGGGCAGGCTCGTCGTCGAGCGTGACCGGCGACAGAGGCTCCAGTTTCGGTTTCGTCAGCACCGGCTGGATGGCGATAGCCAGTCCGGCCGCGGCAACCACTCCGAACGCCACCAGGATCGTCTTGCTGCGGGTCATGGTCGATTCCCTCGAAAGCGGGCCACGGACGGGGGGCGCACGGCCGCCCGCCGCGGGAGCAACGGCCAGCAGGCAGAACGCCCCGGACAGACAATCATTGCCCCTTCGGCATACCGGCGTCGGAGGTATTACGATCCACGAATGGGCGAGATCGGCCGAATCGGCGTGCTGACGGGGGGCGGGGACTGTCCGGGGCTGAACGCCGTCATCCGGGCCGTGGTCAAGGACGCCCTCCGCGACGGCATCGACGTGATCGGCATCGAGGATGGATTCCTCGGCCTCATCGAGAATCGGGTGAGACCCCTCACCGACGAGGACGTCTCGAACATCCTCCACACCGGCGGCACGATCCTCGGGTCGAACAACCGTGCCAACCCCTGCCGGTTCGCCACCGGCCGCAACCCCGACGGCACGCCGAAGTTCGAGGACGTCACCGACCTGTGCATGCGCCACGTGCGAGATCACGGCCTTGACGCCCTCGTCGTCATCGGCGGCGACGGCACGATGGCGTGCGCCGCTCCGTTCGCCGAGCGCGGCGTGCCCTGTGTCGGTGTACCCAAGACGATCGACAACGACCTCTGGGGGACCGAGATCACCTTCGGCTTCCAGACCGCCGTGCAGACCGCCACCGAAGCGATGGACCGCGTGCGCACCACCGCCGCGAGCCACCACCGCGTGATGGTCGTCGAGGTCATGGGTCGCAACGCCGGCTGGATCGCGCTCCACTCGGGCATCGCGGCCGGCGCGGACGTGATCCTCGTCCCAGAGATACCCTTCGACCTCGACGCGGTGGCGAGCGGGATCGTCGAGCGCCGGCAGCGCGGGAAGCGGTTCTCGATCGTCTGCTGCGCGGAGGGCGCCAAGCCCCTCGGCGGCGAGCGCATGGTCGAACGCGTCGATCCGACCAGCCCGGACCCGATCCGCCTCGGCGGCATCGGGCGGTGGCTCGCGGGCGAGATCGAGAACCGCACAGGCATCGAGTCGCGCTACGTCGTGCTCGGGCACGTCCAGCGCGGCGGAACGCCCGTGGCCGCGGACCGTGTGCTGGCGACGCAGTTCGGCGACCGCGCGCTCGACCTCCTGCAGGCCGGGCGCATGAACCGGCTGATCGTGATGCAGGGCGGGCGGCTGGGGGACATCGACCTGCTCGAAGCGGCGGGGAGGCAGCGTCTGATCGAGCCGACCGAGCCGCTGCTCGCGGCGGCGCGGGCGGTGGGGACGAGTTTCGGACAGCGGGAGTAGCATTCCAGCGAGAAGCGTTGTGCGCTTGCGCGCCGCAGCGCTCGGGGGTGGAAGATGCTGGTGCAACTCGGGCTGCTGGCGGGGTCGCTCCTGGTGCTCACGCTGGGGGCGGAGGGGCTGGTGCGCGGCGCCGCGTCGCTGGCGAAGCGGATGGGCGTGTCGTCGTTCTTCATCGGCCTGACCATCGTCGGGTTCGGCACCTCGACGCCGGAACTCGCCACGTCGGTGACAGCCGCCGTGCGCGGCAGCGCTGACATCGCCGTCGGCAACGTCGTCGGCAGCAACATCTGCAACATCGCCCTCATCCTCGGCGTCGCCTCGCTCATCTGCCCCATCGCCCTGAAACTGGACCTGGTCCGCCGCGAGACCTTCATCGTGATCGCGGTGGCCTGCGTGCCGTGGATCGCGCTCACCTCCGGCGGGCGGCTCGAGCGCTGGCACGGGACGCTCATGCTGCTCGCCCTCCTCGCCTACGTCTGGTTCGGCTACGTCCGCGGGCGGCGCGACGCCCAGCGAGAGGCCGAGGCCGCCGCCGAGCGGGAACTCGAGCACGAACTCGGCCTCGACAAGCCCGGCCCCATGACGCGCCCGCTGGTCTGTGTTGCGATGGTGCTGGCGGGGCTGGCGATGCTCGTCGGCGGGTCGTACCTGCTCGTCGCGTCCGCCAGCGAGATCGCGCGCACCCTGGGCGTCTCCGAACTCGTCATCGGCCTGACCATCGTCGCGGTCGGCACGTCCGCGCCCGAGTTGTTCACGTCCGTCGTCGCAGCCATGCGCGGGCAGCCCGACCTCGCCGTCGGCAACATCCTCGGCTCGAACGTCTTCAACATCCTTGGCATCCTGGGCATCACCTGCCTCGCCACGCCCCAAGCCGTGTCGCGCCAGGTCCTCTGGTTCGACGTGCCTGTCATGCTCGCGGCGAGCCTCGCCTGCCTGCCGATCATGCTGAGCGGGGCGAAGATTTCGAGGACGGAGGGTGCCGTGCTGCTGTGCGGCTACGGACTGTACGTGGCGGGGCTGTTCACCGTGGTGGGGGGGTGGTTCGGGGAGGGGTGAGGGTGCCCCATCTACCGAACGCGTGATGGTTCGACGCGCGTCAGAGGCTCGCGGCGGTCGGAGTCGTTCAACCGTGTTCTCAGCACCCGCAGCAGCGTCTCCGGTTCCAGGTACTGCTCCGGCGGTCTGTAATACACCTCGTGCAGCGAGTCGTGCGCCTTCGGCGGCAGGGCCGTAACGGTGCCCCGCGCGGGGCGGAGGCGCTCGGCGATCGGCGCGGGGTCGGCCGTGCGAAAGACCACGTCCCGCTCGCGGACGATGACCGCGCGCACGCTCAGCGCGGCGGCGAGCGCACGCAGTTCAGCCAGTTCCAACAGCCGGCGGACCGCGGGCGGCAGCGGGCCATAGGCAGAGGCGAGGTCCGCGGCGACAGCCTCGAGTTCCGCGGGCGCCGCCGCCGCGGCGATCCGGCGGTATGCGTCCAGCCGCCTCGCGTCACTGGGGATGTACGCGCGCGGGATCGTGCCGGCGACGCCGATCTCGACCGCCGTCCCGCTCGTCGGCTCAGGCGGCTTCTCGTTGCGCAGTTCGTGGACGGCGCGTTCGAGCAGTCGGCAGTACATCTCGTAGCCGACGGCCGCGATGTGCCCGGACTGCTCGGCGCCGAGGAGGTTGCCCGCGCCGCGGATTTCGAGGTCGCGCATGGCGATCTTGAAGCCGGCGCCGAGCATGGCGTACTGCTCGACGGCCTGGAGCCGCTTGCGGGCCGTCTCGCTGAGTGTGCGTGTGACGGGCAGCAGCAGGTAGCAGTAGGCCCGGCGGTCGGATCGCCCCACTCGCCCGCGCAACTGGTGCAGGTCGGCAAGGCCGAAGCGATCGGCGTCGTTGATGATCATGGTGTTCGCCGTCGGGATGTCGATCCCGCTCTCGATGATGGTCGTGCAGACCAGCACGTCGGTCTCGCGGCGCATGAATCGGAGCATGACGGCTTCGAGCTCGCGTGCGGGCATCTGGCCGTGACCCACGTCGATGCGGGCGTCCGGGGCCAGTCGGCGCACCTCGTCTGCGATGCGCCGGATGTTGTGGACGCGGTTGTGCACGAAGTAGACCTGCCCGCCGCGCGTCAGTTCGCGTGCGATCGCCTGCGCGATGCGCCGGTCGTTCCAGGGGACGACCTCGGTCACGATCGCCCGCCGGTCGAGCGGCGGCGTCGCCAGGCTGGAGATGTCGCGCAGCCCGAGCATCGCCATGTGCAGCGTGCGCGGGATCGGCGTGGCCGAGAGCGTCAGCACGTCCACGGTCATGCGCAGGCGGAGGAGTTTCTCCTTGTGCTCGACGCCGAAGCGCTGCTCCTCGTCCACGACGACCAGCCCGAGGTCGGCGAAGGCAACGTCGGCGGAGAGCAGCCTGTGCGTGCCGATCACGACGTCCACGCGACCGGCCCGCAGATCGGCGAGAATCTCGTTCTGCTCGCGCCCGGTCTTGAAGCGCGACAGGCTCTCGACGCGGAAGGGGTAGCCTGCGAAGCGGGCGCGGAAGGTGCGTTCGTGCTGCTCGGCGAGAACCGTCGTCGGCACCAGCACCGCCGCCTGCCGGCCCGACTCGACCGCTTTGAACGCCGCCCGGATCGCCAGTTCCGTCTTGCCGAAGCCCACGTCGCCGCAGAGCAGCCGGTCCATCGGCCGCGGCGAGGCCATGTCCTTCTTGATCTCGGCGAGCGCGGCGAGCTGGTCCTCGGTCTCCTCGTACGGAAACTCCGCCTCGAACTCCTTCTGCCAGGGTGTGTCGGCGGGATATCGGATCCCGGGCATCGCCTCACGGGCGGCGCGCACGCGCAGCATCTCGGCCGCGAGGTCGCGCACGCCCTCGGCGACGCGGGCCTTCTGCGTCTGCCAGCGCGTGCCGCCGATCGTCGAGAGCTGCGGCTTGCCGCGGAACCCGCCGACGTAGCGCTGCACCAGGTCGATGCTCGTCGCGGGGACGTGGAGTTTCGACCGCCCGGCGAACTCGAGCGTGAGATACTCCTGCGGGTCGTCGTTGGCGACTGCGGCGCGGCCAGGCATGGCGCGCGGCTTCATCGCCGTCAGCCCGACGAAGCGGGCGATGCCGTGCTCGGCGTGCACGACGAAATCGCCGGGCGCGAAGTCGAGGAACGTATCCATCGCGCGCCCCGCGCGGAGGCGCCCGGGCGCGGCCCGTCGGCGCACGTCGAAGCGGTGCAGCAGCTCGTGAACCGGAACGAGCGCGAGCGAGGCGTCGCCGTCACCCCACACGAACCCGCGGTGCAGGTAGCCGATCGTGCGCTCGACCCGCGCAGCCGCGGCCGGGGCGAACTCGTCGAGCAGTTCGCCCAGCCGCTGGCGTTCGCCCTCGTTGCGACAGAGCGCGACCACACGTCCTGCCTTGATGGCAGCCAGTTCGCGCACCGCCGCCGCTGCGTCGGCATCGAAGTGGGGGAGCGGCGCAACGGGAAGCGGAACGCGCACGTCCGCCGAGGCCGCTCCCGCGGAGAACTGGTTGATCTCGGCGAATCCGCTCGTGCGCGTCTCGAGAGCCTTGAGGACCGCGGGCGGTGGGAAGATGCCCCTGCTGTCCGTCGTGCGCTCCCAGTAGCCCCGTGCCTGTTCGACGACCTCCATCGTCTCGGCGAGCACGGCGGCCGTGCTCCTCGGGAGCAGGTCGAGAAAGAGCGTGGAGCGGTCGTCGGGCACGACACGCGCCGGGTCAGCAGCGACGAGGCTTACCGCGTCCGTGCGCCGGTCGGAGGCCATCGTCGCCGGGTCGATCTCGTTGATGCGCTCGACCTCGTCGCCGAAGAAGTCGAAGCGCACCGGCGCGTTCGTGCCGGGCGAGAAGGCGTCGAGGATGCCGCCGCGCACGGCGTACTGCCCCGGCTCGTCAGCGGCGTCGGCGCGCGTATAGCCCGCGCCGTCGAGCCAGCGGGCCAGGTCCGCCGGGCGCAATCGCTCGCCCGTGCGAACGGTCCGCCAGATCGCCGCGAGTCGGTCCGGCATCGGCACGCCCTGCATGAGCGCCTGCACAGGGCAGATGACGACAACGGAGGCTGCCGGGTCGAGCGTGCGGGCGCGCTCGATTACGGCGCTACGCTCCGCGAACAGGTCCAGGCTTACGTTCGTCTCGCCGGGGAGAACTTCGAGCGCGGGGAGGCGCAACGCATCCACACCGACGGACTCGAGCTCGTCCAGCGCGTCCTCGGCCTCGTCGGTGTGGGCCATGACAAGCACGACAGGCCGGCGAAGCGCACGAGCCAGCGCGCCCGCGACGATCGGCGTGGATGAACCGGAGATGCCGTCAGCGACGACGCGCCGGCCCGCGTCCATCGCGCGGGCGAGGTCGCGCAAGGCTGGGTGGGCCGCGATGGCGTCGAGCCGGTCTGTCGGGCGGTTGGGCATGAATCACTGCGGCGCGCGCAGGCGCACACGCGGCCGGGGGTTCTTGCCCGGCCTTCGCCACGCGCGTTGGAACGCCGCCATCATACCCGCCGGCCGACACGGTCAGCGCGTCGTGGCGAGCGGGCGAATCTTCTCGATCGTGATCGGCCCGATGCCGCGGACGCGTTGCAGGTCGTCCACCGAGCCGAACGGGCCGGTGGCGTTGCGGTCCTCGACGATGCGTGCCGCCAGCGCGGGTCCGATGCCAGGCAGGGACTGCAACTCGGCGGCGGAGGCCGAGTTGAGGTCGATGAGCCGGGCGATCGAAGAGGCGGGCGCGGCCCGGTCTTCGGATGAGGTACGGCCTGGCTCGTGCTGGGGGGAAGCACCCGGTACCGCGCTCAGGGGCATGGCCGTCGTGTCGGCGGCGCGCGCCGGTGCAGGCCCCGAATGTCGCGTGGCGATCGACCAGCCGATGCCGACGATCGATGCGCCGCCGAGGATCGCGACCGCCGCCCATTTCGACGGCCCACCCGTCCAGTCCACGCTCGAAGCGGCGCGTTCCTTCACGAGAGCAATCCCACGGCCAGGTCCGGCGGCGTGCGACCGGCGATCAATGCCGCACGCAGCTCGATCAGGCGAGCCAGCGCGGCCTTCGGCTGGCCCGTTGCCGTCATCAGCCCGCAGTCCGGCGCCTCGGGGCGGGCCGAGGCGTCCGCCAGTTCAGACCAGCACACGCTATGGACGAACGGCTTGGCCAAGGCGATCGCCATCGCCTTGCTCAACCACTCCGCCTGCGTGGATTCACTCCACGGCGATCGCCAACGACCAGGCTCTACCTCCTCGGTCGCAGGCTCAGCGCGGCTCGGCGCGGCCAGCGACGACACCACGATCGGTCGCTCCAGCGCGGCGTAGCGGTCCAGGATCGACGAGAGAGCCATCAGGTCGCGCGTCGAGCAACCCGGCTCCGGCGTCCCAGCGTGCAGCCGGAGCGCGTACGCGTCCACCGTGATCCCGGCCTGCGCCATTGTGTCCGCATACACCAGCGGCGGCAGCGACTGCCGGTTCGTCGCGTAGTACTCGCCCCACGGCTGGTCGATCTCGACCTGCACCTTGGCCGAGGGTTGCAGCTTGCGCACCAGCAGCACGCACAGTCGCGTCAGGTCCAGCATCTGCTCGTACGACAGACGGAAACTCGAGTTCACGTGCAGCCCGGACGCGACCGTCCAGCGTGCCACGGTGCGCCGATATCGCGTCACGATGGTGCGCACGTGCTCGTACACCAGTTCGCGCAGCGTCTCGTAGTCGTTCTCCCAGATGTAGAGCCAGTCCGGCACGCTCGCCGGGCGGAAGTCCACGATCGGCCCGGCGTGCACCGGCAGCTTCGCCCTGCGCACCGCCCACTCGATCCACCGGTCCGTGCCCGTGAAACTGTACTCACCCTCGCCCGGCTCCATGTCCACCCAGCGCATCGGCAGCGAGATGAAGTCGCACGCCGAGACGACCGCCCGCTGGTGCGCCTCCGTGAACGACCGCGGCGAAACCTCGCACCCCACCAGCCCGCGACCCGGCAGCGTCACGCCTACCGAGTTCTGCAGGATGATCGGCGCGTTCGCGGGCGGTGTATCGCCGGATGCCGCCGCGTACCGCTCGGCCGCCTCCGCGTACAGCCGGCCTGAGAGCCGTCGCTCGAGTTGCCGTTGTGCGTTCAGCAGCGCGAGCCGTTCGCCCGCGTCGATCGCCAGAGCGAGCGATTCGCGCGCCAGCCGGTCGGCCTCGGCTGAGTAGCCGTGCGGGTCCTGCTCCGTCGGCTGCCGCGGCGCGACCAGCGCGGCCGTGAACGTCTGACGGGCACGCTCGAACTGTCGCAGGATCGGATCGTCCGTCGGCAGGTCGAACAGCCCCCAGTCCTCCAGCCGGTTCAGGAACGTCATGATCCGATGCCGGGCGAGTTCGAGGCTCAGCAGGTACGGGCTTTCGCGCTGCGGCAGCAAACAGGTCTGCACAGTCACCAGCCCGATCGTCGGAACCACGCCGCCGTCCGGGGCGGGGGGCAGGCCTTCGAGAGCGAACTGCAAAGCCAGCCCCGCCGAGCCGTCCGCGCCCTTGTCGCAGTGGATCAGCCCGTTGTCGGTCCTGAGGGAAGCCGGTGAGGGGACGTCGTCCGGACCGATCAGGTAGGCGTGCCCGAGGTTGAGGGCGGTCTCCGTTCCGCCGTTGAAGACCACGAAGTTCAGCATGGCGAGCGGCGTCCTCCCTGCGCCCCCCGGCGGCCGCCGGACGACTGCGGCATTGTCCCCGGCCGGCGGCGGACTGCAACCCTGCTGGAGACAGGATTCTCGGCGCGCCGATCCCGGGGCACGGCACCCGGCTCTACGATCCGCCCATGACCACCTCATGCGGGTCTTGCTCGGGGTCCGACGCCGCGCTTTTCGAGTCCCGACTTTCCCTCCCCGGCCGCCGTCGGGGAAAGGTCCGGGACGTCTACGACCTGCCGCCGGACGGCCAAGGGAGGCCGCGTCTGCTGATCGTGGCTTCCGACCGCCTCTCGGCTTTCGACGTCGTCATGCCCACGCCGGTACCGGGCAAAGGGCGGCTGCTGACGGCTATCGCCGCCTTCTGGCTGCGCTGGGTGGAACAGCGGGGCCTCTGCCAAACGCACCTGCTCTCAACCGACGCGGATGAGGTGCCCGCCTCGGCGTTCGGACCGGGGGACACACCGCGCGCGAGCCTGCACGGCCGCGTGATGATCGCCCGGGCCTGCCGCGTCGTGCCCGTCGAGTGCGTCGTGCGCGGCTACCTCGAAGGCTCGGGGTGGAAGGACTACCTCGCCACCGGCTCGGTCTGCGGCGTGCCGCTCCCCGCCGGCCTGCGCCAGTGCGACCGTCTGCCCGAGCCGATCTTCACGCCCGCGACCAAGGAGGAGCAGGGCAGGCACGATGAGAACATCCCGTTCGAGCGTGCGGCGGCGATGGTTGGGGAGGGGGTGATGCACCGTCTGCGCGAGGTCTCGCTGGCGATCTACAGCGCGGCGGCGGCGCACGCGCTCGAGCACGGCATCATCATCGCCGACACCAAGTTCGAGTTCGGCGTGCCGATCGGCGCGGACGGCCGGCCCGAGAGCGACGAGCCGATCCTCATCGATGAAGCCCTCACGCCCGACAGTTCGCGCTTCTGGCCCGCGGACCGCTACGAGCCGGGCCGGGCGCAGGCCAGTTTTGACAAGCAGTTCGTCCGCGAGTACCTCGAGGGGCTGGTCGCCGCGGGCACTTGGGACAAGCGGGCGCCGGGGCCGGAACTGCCGCCGGAGGTGGTGGCTGGGACGGTGGCACGGTACGAGGAAGCGGCGCGGCGGCTGACGCGGTAGGGAAAGCAGATGGAATAGGAGTCGTAGATCACTCTGCACGGACGGGCTCAACAGTAGGTTGGTAACTTATTGATAATCAAGACCTTGTAAGTCATGGGAACGAACAACATTTGTGCTTGACAGCATGGCTCAAGGACGGTATCTTGCGGTAAGAGCCTATTGGCGGAGTGGTTGACTCGAGGCCTGATCGTGCGTTGCTGGTGACGCACCTTGAGGCGGTATGGACGCGCCTGCTGGACGGAACAGAAAGGAGGCAAGCCATGACTTGCGATCGGACCTCGGACCTCGGACCTCGGACCTTGGATGTCGGGTGTCAAGCCTCATAGGGGGTGCTGTGGCAGTGGTGGTGATGCTGCTGTCCATCACTGCGGCGTCCATCATGTTCACCGGCTGTCAGTCCACGCCTGGCGACACCTTCGAAAGGAGCATCACAGGGCCGGGGTTCAAGTACGATGATCGGTGGACGCGCGATCGCAAGATTCTGCCTACGCTTCCACAGGGTTGGGTGAAGTGCGAGGAGTTCACGGCGAGGGGCATTCCGATCTGCATCTTCTGCTCATTACCCGGTGCCCCGAGCCATCCCGACATACCTGACGGCTGCGTGCTCGTGGACCTGAAGTGCGACGGTGGGCCATTCGAGGTCTGGTGCGGCACTGTTGTGCCGCAGAACGTGGATGAGTACACGGCACTCCGGCTGCGGTTCATCGATCCGATCGGACCGACGCTGGACGATGACGGCCGGGTGCAGATGCTGTTGCAAGTCCATCAGGACGAGGTCTTCCCGCCGGTCGCGCTGCGCGGCACCGTAGGCGTTCTTTCGACAATCGGCGCGGGATACTCCCCCGGCGGTGGGATTCCCGCTGAGAGCATCGTCGACATGCGTGGCACGGCATCGGACCTGGCATTCAACCTTTACTACCTGGGGTTCGATCGCTTGGCGTTCACAAATGCTGATGGCTCGTGGGAACTCGTCACGCTGAAGTATCTGTGTGAAGAGGCCGGCGCTCAACCGATCGACCTCCCGCTAGTCTTCCTGACCCACAATGGCGTCTTCTACGATGAGCCTTACGAAGTCACGTCGGAGTGAGCGTTCGCAGCCAGCCCGTCCCTCTCCGGGCATCGTTCACGTACCCCTGGAGTGGGTCGCGTTCGTTTGTGCGGCAATGCTCGCCGATGGTGGGTGCACAACTGCGCCATCCTCAGGACGATGCGGGACCGTTGGCGATCGATCCATTGCGCTCTCGGTCCCAGCCGTGCGCAACGGTGAGTTCGGTCGGGCCGAGGGGTTCGGCGTCATGGCTGCCCCAGGGCTGCTGTGGACTGTTGCTCATCTGCTGCCCGACTCAGAATCAGGTGGGATCACGATCGACGGCATTGGATCGAGTTTCGTCACGGGAAGCCGGCAAGTGCTCGTCAGTCCGGGACGGAACTGGATTGTCGGCGATTGGGCGGAAGTGCGAATCGGCTGGCTTCCGCGGCCGGATTACGGTCTCGAGTCCGGTGTCCTGGATGTTGCATCAGCTGTCCCGCTTGGCGCCTCGGTAATCCTACGAATGGACAGTTCGGAGTTCGGTGGTTCCGTTGTCGGGGTGATCGACGCCGCCGAAGCCGATCGAACCGGGCAAAGACCCCGAGTATGGCGAGATCGTGTGGTGATCGTCAAGTTTGAGGAGGAGAGTGCAATCCGCGAGGGGAGGTCCGGAAGTCCTGTGCTGATCAACGACAATGGATCGTACAAGTTCCTCGGGCTGATTTCCGGCTGCATCGAGTGGCCGGAGGCGGGCCGCGGATGGCACACAGCAGTGACGCGACCGCCATGCCGAGCTTGCCCGTGATCTCACCAGCGTGCTCAACCGTCGTGCCTCGCGCCTGCCGCAACTGCGTTTGCACAAATCAGGGCACAATGCCCACCGCTACTTCGGCGCGACGTCGATGCGTTGCTCGGCCCGTTCACGGGCGCGCTGCTCCATCATGGCGCGGTGGGCGGCCATGCCGGGCGGCTCGGGGAAGAGGTCGTTGAACGACTCGCCCGTCTGCTCGCGGGCCTGGGCGTCCATCGGCTCGCGATAAACCTCGGCCAGCAGGTCGTACACGAACCGGCGGAGGTCCTCGGGTGCACGGTTGTACATCGCCGAGGCGTCCGCGACCGGCACCAGCAGGATCAGTTCACGGAAGACCTGCCCCGCCACGATTCGGAAGTCGCGGTCGAGGAACTCGGTGCGCCCGGCCTGCGCGCCCATCGCCACGGTCTCGCGCAACTGCCGCTGCATGTAGAACGCGTGCGCGGTGCGGGCGTAGTCGAACTGTGCGCGGAACAGCTCCTCGTCGTCGCCCAGCAGGCCCGAGGCGTAGGCCCCCTGGAGCGCGCCGACGATCTCCGAGACGGCGACGTACGCCGAGAGAATCCGCTCGTTCTGCAACTCGAAGTGGACGAACTCCTGCAGCGGTCGCGAGTAGTCCCACGCCCGCATCGGATCGTTCAGGTTCTGGAAGTACTGGTCGCCGATCATCAGCGTGCCGAGTTTGCGGTAGTGGCGTTCGGCCTCGTCGAACTGGCCGCGCCGGTAGAAGAAACGGACCGCGTCCTTCAGGAAGTTCTCGTACCCCGCGGCGTAGACGGAGTACGCGCGGTCGGCGCGGTCCGCCCACGAGCGTTGCACGAGTTCGGCCAGCACGTTGCCGTAGGAATCGACGAAGTGCGGGTTCACCGAGGCCATGTAGAAACTCTCCATGCCGCTCGTGAACTCGAGGAAGTTGAAGTAGATCTCGCCGGAGCGGTACAGCTCCTGGAGCGACTGGATCACGATGCGATCCGAGTTGATGAAATCGAAGTCGCGCTTGTTCCCCTCGTGCCAGCGGCCGAGCGCCTCTTCGACGCCCTTGGCGCCCCAGTAGAGCGAGTGCGCCGCCGGGTGGCGCCAGTCGATCGGGCCGTATTTGCGCGTGTAGCGGATCATCCGCAGCGGGTCCATGCGGTACTCCGCCGTGAGCGTCTTTCGACGCACGAACGCGAGCGCCTCGGGCCAGGCGTCGGCGTACTGCGGGTCGCGCATCAGCGAGAGCATCGCCGAGTTGTTCGGACCCATCGACGCCTCGATCTGCCGGCGGTGGGCCGAACGCTCCAGCGCCCTGAGCCTCTCGTAGCGCCGCAGCAGCGTGCGGTCCGGCGGGTCACCAACATCCGCCTGGATGCGCCGCAGCAACGCCGCGGCCGGGGGCGAGCGGCGGGCGAGCTCCTCCGGCGTCTGCGCCGCCTCGGCGATGGGCGTCAGCCATTCGACGTAGCGGTTGATCGCGTTGGCCGTGCTCCGGTCCTTTGGCGTCGGAGGGGGTGGCTCGCCGAGGTTGACCGTCCATTCCTCCGCGACCTTGCGCTTGTAGAACTGGTTGGCGTCGTCGGTGATGCCCGCGATCTTGTGGAGGTAGATCCACGCCAGCTCCTTGTGCAGGAGCATGTCGTTCGGGTTCGCGGGGATCGCCTCGTCGCGCAGCAGCCGGATGCCGGCCTGCACCCACTGCCAGCGCTCGTCGGGCGTGTGCGTTGAGACCGAGATGTTGTACGCCATGTTCCAGGCGTGGAAGACCCACACCTGCGGGAACCGAGGCTGCAACCGCGTGATCGCGCGGGCAAGTTCGAGCGCCTCGTAGAACTTGCCCTCTTCCTTGAGGGTGTTGGCGCGCAGCCAGAGGAAGTTCACGAACACGCCCCGGAACGCGCCCATGGCGATTCCGACCGCGACCTGCGGCGGGTCGCCGTCCTCCGCGCGGTCGGTGTAGACCAGCTTGTGCTGCCCGGCTGAAGACGTGAGCTGCGCGCCGAGGAGGGCCGACGCGCCCAGCGCGATGAAGGCGGCCGCCGCGGCGATGATCTGCACGAAGGTGTCGCGTCTCATGTCGCGTCTCCGTCGCTCGCGCCCTTTGTACGCCCGAGGGCGGGTGCGGGATCGGTCAGTGGCCCGAGTAGGTGGCGAGTTCGCGCCGGCGGAAAGCGAGGACGGCCGCGCCGTACAGCGCGGCTGTGATGGAGGCGAGGATGGCGACGCCCCGTGCGACCTCACCCCACGGGATCAGCTTCCCTTCGACGAGTTTCACGGTCGGCCGGATCTCGCCGTAGCCCGAGAAGACCCAGGCAACGCCCATGGTGATCCACTCGGCGACGACCAGCAGGTAGTTGACATTGCCGTGCTCGTCCTCGGTGCGGAAGTGCTCCAGCGCGCCGGTCATGTAGAGCGAGCCTTCCGCCGCCAGGAACGCCCCGAAGGCGACCAGGCACGTCACCGGAAAACTGAGCGACGTGGAGGCGAGGATGGTGAGCATCGAGAGGAAGGCGAGTTTCACCCAGAGCAGCAGGACGCCGCGCACGAAGTTGGCACGGTAACTCCCCGCGGAGTAGGAGAGTTCCAGGCCGCCGGGGGGGAAACTGATCGTGTCGTCGTTGGGCACGCCGTTCTCGAGGTTGCCGTTGGCGACCGCGAGCCGGACTTCGCCGCTGGATTCGACGACGGCCGCGGGAATGGTCATGGAGTGGTAGAAGCCGAGGCTCAGGCGGCGGACGTAGATCTGCGGGCTTTCGGCCCCGAAAATGAACGAGACGTAGACGAACTCGTCCGGCGCGTTCGAGCCTGCATCGACGCGGTGGCGGAACGTGATGGGGGCGTTCGCGGCGCGGGCCGGCCCCAGACCGCGGTAGACGTAGTGCTTGATCCCGCCGGGCGGGACGGCCCGGAACGCGCGCTCCCAACTCTTGTAGAGGTCATCCTCGACCTTCTTTCGCTCGGACGGATCGCGGGCGAAGGACTCGTTGCCGACGCGCTCGTTGCGGATGAACTCCTCGACGGCGCGGCGGAACTCGGCGTCCGTAGGCTTGACGGGCGGGTCGATGTCCACCGTCACGCGAGCCGCGAGCACCTGTGTTTCCAGCACCAGGCGATCCTCGGTGACCCACTCGTCCGGCGATGCGGCGACGTACGCCTCTCGCTCGCCGATCGCCGGCCGCGTGCGCAAGTAGTCCACGAAGAGGAAGACGCCGGATGCGCACACGGCGAGCAGCACGCCGCTCAGCGCGACGACGCCGAGCCACTTGCCCAGCACGTACTGCCACGGGGCGACGGGCTTTGTCATCGTCTGCCAGATGATTCGGTCGCGCTGCTCGAAGGCGACCGTCGCTGCCGAGAAGAGCACGGTGAGCACCGCGATCACCCAGTACGACAGTCCCGTCCCGAAACTCATGAACGTCTGAACGCGGTAGCGCAGCGGTTGCGATTCGTCGAGCACGCCGGGCAGCGCGGCCAGGCCCACGATCAGGATGACGATGAAGACCAGTGAGAACTTCATCCGCACCGCTTCGGCGAGGACGTTGCGGGCGACGGCGCGCACCGGGCCGCTGCCGGAGAGCGCGACGCGGGCGGCTTCGAGCAGGATCGTGAACGCGGCGGTGAGGGCCGCCGCGCCGCCGATCAGCAGGCCGAGGCTCCGCGAGCCGTCCACGAGCATGAGCGGCACGGCGACGAGCGCGACGACCGCGAGCAGCGCGAGATACGTCAGCGCGAGGCCGAACCAGGTCACCAGCAGCGCGAGACCGGCGACCACTGCTACGCCGACGCCGAGCGCGGTCGTGTCCGTGCGTGCGGCCAGGATCTGTTCGAGGGCGAGCCGGGTGGACTCGATCGGGTCGTCGGTTGCGCCCGGGCGCGTCGCCGCCGGCGTCTCGCCGGGTTCGATGATCGGCGAGGCCAGCGGGGCCGTGCGGTAGACGGCATACGCGGCGAACCCGACGATCGCTCCGGCCACCATCACGATCGACGCGATCACCTTGAAGGCGAACGATCGCTGCACGAGGTTGAGTCGGCGGATCGCGTCGCTGATCTTCACGGCGTGCGCCCCGGCTGCTCGTCTTCGCGCGGTCGATCCAGCAGAGACGAGATCACGGATTCATCCACGCTCTCGTCGGGTGTCGCAGGCTCCGCGCTCCGCGTGGGCGCGGCACCCGCGTCGGGCTTTCCGCCTCCCTGATCCACGAGCGATTCGAGCACGCTCATCGGGGCAGGCTCTGCCGGGGGGGCGGGCTGTGCGGGTGGTGGCGGCGGCTCCTGCGCCATCAAATCCGAGATGAGCGCGTCGCCCTCCGTTGTCCCCGGGCCGCGCAGGAAAGCCGCCGTCGCGCCGCCGTGGACGACGCCGCTCGTCGCGGCGCGCTCACGCTGCGCCTGCTCGACGATGTCGAGGAACTTCTCTTCGAGTGTCTGGCGCGGGTGCCCGACGCGGAGGATCGCCCGTTCGCCCCCCGATCGCCGGCGCAGGAGGGCGTCGATCTCTGCGATGGTGGCGTCGTCCAGCGCGTCGGTCTCGATCGTGGTGCGCGAGCGGCGTTCGAGCATCGAGTCGCACGTGCCCTCGTCGCGCTTGCGGCCGCCGTAGAGGATCACGAGGCGGTCCACGCAGTCCTCGACGTCGGCGAGCAGGTGGCTCGAAAGCAGGACCGTCTTCCCGCGCCGGCCGAGTTCCACGATCAGGTCTTTCACCTGGCGCGTGCCGATCGGGTCGAGGCCGGTGGTCGGCTCGTCGAGGATGAGCAGGTCGGGATCGTTGATGAGCGCCTGCGCGATGCCGATGCGACGCTGCATCCCCTTGGAGTAGTCGCGCACGGGCCGGTACTGCGCGTGCGTCAGGCCGACCATGTCAAGCAGTTCGTCGATGCGCCGACGGCGCACGGCGTGGTCGATCTCGAACAGCTTGCCGTAGTACTCGAGGGTCTCCCGGGCGTTGAGGAAGGGGTAGAGGTAGGACTCCTCGGGGAGGTAGCCGATGCGGCGCTTGATGACGACGTCCGAGGGCGGGCGTGCGAACACCGCGATGCGGCCCGACGTGGGACGCAGCAGCCCCAGGATCATCTTGATCGTGGTGCTCTTCCCCGAGCCGTTGGGGCCGAGCAGGCCGAAGACCTCGCGCGGGTAGACCTCGAAGGTGAGAGAGTCCACCGCGCGGGCGCGGTCGCGCATCCAGAAGTCCTTGAAGACCTTGGTCACGCCCTGGCACGCGATGACGGGCTGCCGGCGTGGAGGGGGCGTGGCGGGTTCGGACATCGTTCCTCCGCGTCAGTCGGGCGTGGCGGTGAGACCTTCGTGCGTGCGGAAGCGCTCGCGGCGCTGCTCTTCCATGCGCTGCTGCATCGCCTCGCGGTTGAGTTGCAGGCGTCGGGCGCGCTCTCGCTCCTGCATCGCGAACGGGTCCTGGTTGATCACGATCTCGAGATGCCCCACGCCGCGCGGGTTCAGGATGGTCTGCAGCCCGTCGTTCTGGTAGAAGGCGCGCACGGCGTTCGCCCACTCGGAGTGGACCATGACGGCGGGGTTCGTGCGGTACTGGGCCAGTTTCGCCTTGTAGAGCGAGACTTCCGCGCGCGAGCGGCTGACCACGCTCGAACGGTACTGCCGCGCCTCCGCGATGATCCGCGAGACCTCGCCCGAGAGCAGCGCTTCGCCGGTGTGGTCCGGCGGCGCCTCTCCGTCCAGCAGCGCGTTGATGCGGGCGAGCGCGGCGTCCGCGCCGGCGTTGTCACCCAGCGCCAGCGCGGCCTCGTACTCGTCGATCGCGGCGATGATGTACGGCGCGGCACGCCCCGCCGTCTCGTTGAGCAGCTGGTTCGCGGCGCGCTGCGCCGTCTCGCGCGAGGCGCCCTTCTTCGACTCCGCGGCCTGCACGTTCGCGAAGCGGTCACGCAGGTAGACCGGCGGAATCTTTCGCTTCAGCGCGAGCCGGTCGATCTCGATCCCCGAGTCCAGCGCGTCCAGCGTCTGCTGCGCGATGGTTCGCGCCCGGGTCTCCACCGAGCCGTCCCCTTCGCCCGATTGCGTGAGCAGCCCGGTGATCGAGACCTCCGCGACCGCCTGCACGATGCCTCGCATCACCGCGCCGCGGACCAGCTCCATCTCGTTCTGCGTGTAGACGTTGCGGAGGTACGCGGTCGGGTTGGCGCGCCGGTACTGGATTTCCCATTGCGTGTGCGCGAGGTTCCCGTCGGCGGTAATGAGTGAGCCGTCCTCCGCCGGATTGATGTTGGCCAGCCCCCGAAGCCGGTCGATCGGTGTCGTCTCCTCGCGCCCGACCTCCGTGTAGGGCCAGTACTCCCGGTTCAGCGGCTGCGCGTTCACGCCGGTGTTCACGCGCACCAGCTCCCCGATCGGATACGGCGCGGCGAACCTGAAACCGGGCGGCAGCTCGGATGCCACGACCCGCCCGAACAGCAGCGCCACGCCGCGCTCATTCGCTTGGATCGACTGGAAACCCGTGAGGAAGTACGCCGCGACCAGCCCGATCATGATGAGTTGCAGGATGCGGAACGTCAGCCGGAGCGCTTCGGCGAGCGACTGGTTCGCCGGGTCCATCAGCGAAGCGTCCGTCTCTGCCACGCCGGGGCGCAGCGTGACCGAGGCCTCCCGTTCCGGCTGCGGCGCTCCCGTCTCGTGCTCGCTCATCGCGGCTCCTCCGACGAAGGCTCGGACCCCGGCTCAGCGCCGGGCGAGCCGGAGGCGGGCGCCGCGCCGGCCGTACGACCCGCGGCCGCGGTCATCCACTCGGCCGGCAGCCGGCTCGGCGGAATCTGGCCCGGCGTCAGGCCGCTCAGCGCGTCGGGCGCGAGCAACGACAGCCCCGGCGTCCCCGTCGTCAGCACCAACGTCACGCGCTTGCTCCACGTCTGCTTCAGCAGGTCGATCTCACGCAGGAAGACCGCGAGTTCCGGGTTCTCGTTCATCTGCGCAAGATACTGCCCCGCCTCGATGTCCCCCTGCGCCTGGATCTCGCGCGCCCGGGCACGGGCGAAGTCGAGGATGCGCTGGCGGTCGGACTCGGCCTGCGAGCGGATCGCCTCGGCGACGGCCTCGCCCTCGCTCTCGATCTCCCGGGCTAGGCGGTCTCTGTTCGCCGCCATCCGTTCGTTCACCGCCTGCGTCGTCGACTCCGCGAGGCGAATGCGGTTGATCCCGACAAGTTCGGCCTCGATCCCGTAGTCCTTCAGGCTCTTGCCACGCTCGTCCGGCGAGCCGAGGGCGGCGAGGATCCGCCCCTCCAGTTCGGCCAGTTTCGATGCCCCAGCGTCCGGCGTGAAGAGTTCGTCGAGCCGAAACTTGCCCGTCTCCGCCATTGCCGACCGCAGCAGGTTGTTGAGGCTCTGCTCCGCCTTGCGGTAGTGGTCCTCCGGCCTCGCGCCGGCGTTGCTGAACGTGCGGAAGAACTCCAGCGGATCCGACACGCGCCACACCAGGAACGTCTCCATGATGATCTGCCGGTCGTCGCGCGTCTGCTGCGCCTCGGGGCGCGACTGGAGCACGCGCGATCGCGTGTCGTACTTCGTCACCGCCTGCACCGGGTAAGGCCACTTGAACTTCAGCCCCTCGTCCTCGACCGGCTGCTCGGCGGGTTTGCCGAACGTCGTCAGCACGGCCTTCTCCGTGAACCGGACGGAGTACGTCACGGTGAACGAGAGCAGGGCGAGGAGGAAGACGATCGTCATCAGAATGGAGATGGCTCGCTGCACGTGGTCGCTCCGTTGGGCCGAGCGGCGCTCGCCCCGGCGGTGGGGTTACGGGCTTTCAGAAGTCTCGTCGGTGAAGATGGTGCTTCCGGCCGTCGTGCGGTCCTGCAGTTCGACTCGCACGTGGACGTTGCCGAGGTCTTCGGGCGTGACGTACAACCGGGCGTCCTTCATCGCCTCCAGGAGCGCGGCGTAGTACAGCCCCGCGCGGTACACCATCGGCGACGCCCGGTACGCCGCGACTCGTCCCGCGTACTCGGCCGCCTGCGACTTGGCCGCCATGTGCGTCCGCCACCGCTCCGCGCGGGCCTCGGCCAGAATCTTCGCAGCTTCGCCTGCCGCCTCTTCGATCAGGCGCTCGGCTTCGAGCGTGAGTTCCGGCTGCGCTTCCTGCGACGCCGCGTCTCGGGCGGCGATCGCCCTGGCGATGCGCCGCGCCGCCTCCACGCTCCCGGCCACGCGGGAGAGGGTCTGCGCCTCGTCCGCCCGCGCGGCTTCAATCTTCGCCGCGCGGTTCTGCTGCGCGATCACCACCTGCTCGAACTTCGGCGCGACCTCCCGCGGCGGGTGCACGCCCGCGACGCCGACCTGCAGGATGTCCACGCCCGCTCCGCGCGGCCTGCCCGACACGTCCGGGTTCAGCGAGTCAAAGGCCGCCTGGATTTCCACGCGCAGGCGGTCGGACAGCTGCGCCCGGTTCATGCCCACGGCGTCGTCGATCGACACGCTCGACACGAACCGCGTCACGGCACGCTGACCCACGCTCCGCAGCAGGTCGTCGCGCATCGCCGGTGGACCGAGCTCGTCGTACAGGCGAGGGTTGCTCACCGCGTACTGCAGCGGAACCTCGATCGCGATCAGCGCCAGGTCGCGGGCACGCTCCTGCCCGGCCCGGTCGACCCCGGACGGCTGGCATACGAAGAAAATCTCGTCCTTGGCGTGCTCGGTGGTCCACAGGATCGGACCTGTGCCCTCGGCGGGAGGGGTGCCGAGGTTGAGCGTGCGCACCCCCGTCGCCGTGCGGGCGACGACTCTCGGGCGGCCCGCCGAGTCGAGCTCCATCTGTTCGGGCACCACCAGCCGGTCGATCGGCCACGGCGCCTTGAAGTGCAGCCCGGGGCCGAGGTCTTCGTGCACCACACGGCCGAATCGCAGCAGCATCCCGCGCTGGTGAGGCTGCACCACCGCCAGCGAACTGAGCAGCCAGACCACGCAGACGCCGAGCAACGCGAGCAAGACCCATGCCCGCGTGATGAGCCGGTAGAACCACGTCCCGCGGACCTCGAACCCGAACTGGTAGTCCAGCGCCTCCCCGACCGAACGCGCCAGCCGATCCGGCGCGGCGAGGAACGCCAGAATCTGCGAGTCGAACGCGGGCCTCGGATGCTCGCCCTTCTTGCGCGGGCGGTACATCGCCAGCAGGAAGTTGAGAACCACTTCCACGCCGAGCGCGAGCATGAAGACAGGGATGATCGCGGGCAGCACGCGTCGCAGGGCGTCCGAGCCGGCAACGTCGATGAAGTGGGCGAGGACGACGACTAGGCCGACGAGCGCCGCCCCGACGGAGTAGGTCGCCCCGCCGCGGAGGTTGGCCCAGATGGGCTGCTTGGCCATCCCCGAGACGAAGCGGGCGAAGACGAACCCGATGAACGAGACGCACAGCCCCACGGCGATCGCCCAGCCCGGGAGCGCGGCGTCATCGAGGGAGCCGGGCTGGATCAGCTCGCGCCCGCTCTGGAGCCGCCAGTAGCCGACCCCGAGCAGCACAACCGCGATCAGCAGGCTGACGACCGGGAGGACGAAGCGGTAAATGGCGTTCAGCCGCTTGGCCGCAACGCGGAGTTCGGCCGAGCCGGCCTCGAACACCGAGGACGACTCGACCGCGGCGAAACTGTCGGCCTCCTGGGCCTCGAGGCGCTCGCGCCGGTGCTGGTCGAACAGGATGATGAGGATGAGCCATGCGGGAAGGCCGATCAGGATGAAATACGCGCCGGTGAGCGCGGCGTGGTCTTTCCCGTAGATGCCGTAGAGCAGCATGGCGACCGCGAGCACGATCTGGATGGAAAGACCAAGCGTTGCGACCCGTGCCGCGCGTCCGTAGCTCTGATGGTCGGCTTTCATGGAGTCTTCCGTTCCCCTGGCGCGATCGCCCGGCGGGTCGATCCCTGGTTGACGCCGCCACGGCGGCCGAGCGGCCGGGCGTCTCCCCCCCCGATCCGAAGCGGTCCCCCCGGGGGGTGCTATTCTCAGGCCCAACCCCGGTGGTGTCCAGCGGGCGTCTCGATCGACGCGCGGGATGCAGGCCGCGGGCGGAATCCCGCGATACGCGGGTCTACGCCGACCTCACTCGCGGGTTCGCGCAGGCCCGAAAAATCTGCACCGGTCCGCCGATCCCCGCGTTCCGGGTCGCACGGACGCGCCAAGGATCATCCCCCGATGCCCCAGCAGGTGCTCGCCATCGCGCGGAATGCGTTCGTCGAGAGCCTTCGACAGCCCATCTTCTTCATTCTCGTCGTGCTCTCCGGCATCCTGCAGGTGTTCAACACCTGGGGCACCGCGTTCAGCATGGGCTATTCCTCCTCGGCCGAGGTCTCGGGCGACGACAAACTCCTCCTCGACATCGGCATGGCGACGGTCTTCGTCTGCGGGACGCTGCTCGCGGCCTTCGTCGCCACCGCCGTCATCAGCCGCGAGATCGAGGACAAGACGATCCTGACCGTGGTGAGCAAGCCGATCCCGAGGCCCGTGGTCGTCGTCGGGAAGTTCCTCGGCGTGTCGGCCGCCATCCTCATCGCCGTCGCCACCATGATTCTTTTCCTCTTCATGGCCATCCGTCACGGGGTGATGACCACCGCCGGTGACCGACCCGACCAGCCCGTGATCCTGTTCTCAACCATCGCCGTGCTGCTCTCCATCGGCATCGCCGGGTGGTGCAACTTCTACTACGGATGGTCGTTCCCGCAGGTCGCCTCCGTCCTCATGTTGCCCGCCATGGCTGTCGCCTTCGGCCTCGTCATCCTCTTCGACAAGGAGTGGAAGTTCCAGCCCCTCTACGAGGTGTCCTACTGGGTGGGCGGGCACCCCAAATCCGAGGAGGAGTACGCCCGCCTGCTGGCACGCGGCGACGCCCCCCCCCGCGATGACCCCGAGCTGCTCCGCACGGTGAAGTATCTGACCTTCAAGCCGCAGATCGCCATGGCGTGCGCGGCGATGACGATGGCGATCATGGTGCTCACCTCGGTCGCCGTCGCGGTCTCCACGAGGCTCGGACAGGTGATGACGATCGTCGTCTGTGCGGGCGTGTTCTTCGTCGGCCTCATCTCGAACTACGCCTTCGGGAGGCAGGCCTACCAGAACCGGCACGTCGCCGTCGTGCAGGAGTCTGACCCGGTCCTGCTCTCTCGGCGAGACTTCGACACGGACGGCGACCGCTACGTCGTCCTCCTCGAGCGCGCGCCGGAGGCAGACCTGGCCTCGGGCACGCCGTTCTACTACGGCCCAAGCCCCAATGGCTTCCGCATGGCCACGCGCGACATGCAACCCGACGGCACAAGGGGCATCTACGTCGTCGAGACCACAGACAGGCGAGTAACGGTCGAAAACCGCGGCGGGGCAAGAGTCTCACGCCCCCCGGCGACCGGGGACTTCGTCTTTGTGACGCCGACGAAGGTGTCGCCCCTTCCCGCCATCCTCCACGGCCTGATCCCCAACATGCAGCATTTCTGGCTGGTGGACGCCGTGACGCAGAACAACCCCATCCCCCCAGGTCACCTCGCCTCGCTCGCGATCTACGCGGTCCTCCTGATCGCGGCGTTCCTCGCTGTCGGCGTGGCTCTCTTCCAGCGGAGGGATGTCGGCTGAGCACGCCCGGAGCCGCTATCATGCTTTCTGGTTGAATCCATCCTCCGACCCATTCACGGTCGGAGACGAGGCCCGGAACTCCACCGATCGAACAGCGCCGGTGTCACACGGCGTGTCCGTCCCGGACGGGCCGAAACGGAGGCATGCATGGCCGGAAGACAGTCGCTCTACAACGAGAAGGATTTCGGGACCGCAGCCCCGGCCAAGCGATCCGGCGGCGGTGGCGGCGGCATGAGCCAGAAGGACAAGATCAAGGCGGGCGCGGCCGTCGTCCTCCTCCTCATCGCCGGGCTGCTCCTTGCTTGGCAGTTCGACGCAGCAGGCCATCGAGGAGCAGCAACGCCAGATGGAGCAGATCGAGAGCCAGATCGAGAAGACCCAGATCTACCAGGGTGATTCCTGATCGACACACTCCGGCCGCGGTTAAGCACCTTCTTCTTCATCGCCGCCGGCCATGTCCCCCAAGGCGCGGAAGCACGCCTCGTACGCCAGCAGCCATCGCGCCGCAGTCCCCGCATCCTCGGATGCGATCGGCGAGCGGAACGTGAACAGCCGATCGTCGGAACGAAAGTGCTCGACGACGGGCCGTTGCGCGTCGAGGCCCTGCTCGACGAGTTCCTCTTCCAGCAGTTCCTCCACGTCGTCGCCCGTGTGCATCAGGTCCGCCTCGATCGACTCGCTCAGCCAGCGGTCCGGCGTCACCAGCGAGACCCATAGCCGGCCGCCTTCCCATCCCAACCGGTACTCGGCGTGCGCCGCCGAATCTCGAGCGAGGCAAGTCAACCTGGACTCGTCAACCGCGATCGGCCCGAAGACCCCCGCCCTGAGGGCCTGCTCGGCAACGGATTCGAGGAGGGAGCGTCGGGTCGCTTCCATGGGCATGACAGACTCCGGGAGGCAGAGAGGGGCCGCCTCAACGGTAGCGGTCGGATCGCGTCCCGACGCGTCGCTCCCACGATGAAGGGCGGTCTCTCGACGGTTTCCTTCCGGCTGCCGAGAGGTATACTCTGCCTCGCGCGATCCGCCCCAGGCGGACCCTGCGTGCCACTGGCCCAGGTGGCGGAACTGGCAGACGCGCTACCTTGAGGTGGTAGTCCGGGAAACCGGGTGGAGGTTCGAGTCCTCTCCTGGGCATTCCGGGCGGGCGGCACACCCCGCCCGTCCGATTTGGCAGCGAACGACGACCCCCGCGGGCACGGACGGCACCCCCGCGGAGGCACGAGCCACGATGCGACACGGCGAGCCACCCCTACCGCTCGTGGCGGGACTCCGGGCCGGTGCGGCCATCGCCGTCGCTTCGGCCTGCCTCATCGTCGCTCTGGCACCACACCGAGCGCCGCCGCCTCCCGCAGTCTCGGCCGTCTCTTGGCGGCAGCCCGAAGCAGACGAATCCGCCGCTCGCCAGCCCCAAGAAGAGCCTGAAGTCAACATCGTGCTTCTCGACGGCCGGATCGTCTCGGGCCTGCTCGTCTCGCGCGATTCGTCCAAGGTCGTGGTCCGCATCGCGGGCATCCCGACCTCATTCGACGCCGACCTCGTGGATCGCGTGATGGTCCTTGCTCCCGTGCTCGAGCGCTACGAGCGCATCCGCGAAACGATCGACGATCGTGATGCCGATCGGCTGCTCGTGCTCGTCGAGTGGCTGATCGACCGTCGGCAGTTCGAGGTCGCCCTGCGCGAGGTCGAGCACGTGCTGACGGTCCAGCCTTCGAACCCGAGGGCGCGCGAGCTCAAACATCTCGTCGAGAGCCAGTTGATGCTTGTCGATCGCGCCCGCGGCGGGGAGGAGCGGGCGGGCGGCGACGGAGAGGATGCGCCCCGCGCCGGCCGAACACCCTTCCCGCACCTCACCCCCTACCAGATCAACCTCATCAAGGTGTACGAGACCGACCTCGCCGACCCCCCGAAGCTGCAAATCCAGCAGCAGGTCATCACCCGCCTCATGGACGAGTACGCCGGCCACGAACTCATCCCGACGACGCGCGAGGGACGGGCCGCCATGCTGCGGATGCCACCCGCCCGCATCCTCGACCTCATGTTCCGACTGCGGGCGCGACAGTACTACGGCGAGGTCCAGGTGCAGGGCGAGCCGAAGTCCATGCGCCTCTTCCGCGACAACGTCCACGGGGCCTGGCTCATCAACTCGTGCGCGACCGCGAACTGCCACGGCGGTCCCTACGCCGGCCGGCTCTGGCTCAGCGCGAACCGCCGCAACGCCGAGGACACGATCTACACCAACTTCCTCATCCTCGAACGCTTCCGACTTGCCGACGGCACGCCGCTGATCGACTACGACGCGCCGGCCCGCTCGCCTCTCCTCCAGATGGGCCTGCCACGCGAGGACTCACTCCACCCGCATCCCCTGGTCGCCACCGGCCGGACCTCCCGCTGGCGTCCTGTCTTCCGCACCACGGATGAGGCCCGCTACCGCGACTCGATCGCGTGGATCAACTCCATGTACCGCCCACGCCCCGAGTACCCGATCGAATACACGCCCCCGAAGCCCCCGGACAACCTCCCTCTGCCCACGCCCGACAATGCCGAGCGGTGAGAGGGGAGGTTCTGCTACAGTTTTGACCGTTCCGCACGCCGGGGCCGAGTCCCGCGGCCGGACCCCTGACCCCCGACCCTGGACGCGATTCAAGAACGCCATGAGCATCACACCCCCGCCGTTCCGAACCGCCCGCCGCCTTGCCGCCGCCCTGCTGAGTGCGTCGGCGATCGTTCTCGCCTCTTGCGGCGAGCGTGAATCGCAGGCCGGGGCGGCGGTGCGCGACGCCTCGTACAAACTCGCCGCCCTGAACGCCGGCGTCGGCAACGACCCCGTCGATGAGCACGCGGTTCGCGTCTACACCTCGGTCCGCGAGAACCTGAAGCGTGCGGCGACGTCCGGCTCGGCGGACGAGACCGGCGCGGCGGCCATCCTCGTCTCGCACGCCGAGCGTGGGCTTGCGGCCGTTCCCGCCGCCGAGCACATGCGGCTCGAACGCGAGGCCGCCCACCAGAAGGAACTCATCCTCGCCGAGCACCGCGCGTGGATCGGGCACAGCGCGCTCGCCGTGGCCGCGGCCACCTACGACCCCGCGAACGATCTCGCCGAGATCGAGCGGCAGGTGCGCGAGCGTCAGGCCGAGGTCGAGAAGGAACGTGCACGTCAGGCGGAACTCACCGCCAAGGTCGAGCAGTTGCGCTCCCGCGCTCGGGCGCTCCAGGCCGAGGCCCGCCAGCACCGCGACGAGGTCGGCCGGCTCGAACTCCGCGTGCCCACGGTCTCCGACACCGAGGGGCTGGAACTCGTCAAGCAGGCCCGCGAACACCGTCGCAAGGCCGACGGCCTCGAACTCCAGGCCCAGGAGCTCGTCGTCGAGGCAGACCTGATGATGCCCGAGGTCAACGAGTCGGGCGTGATCGTCGAGAAACTCCTCCGCCAGATCGAATCGCTCGGCGAGGTGCGCGTCGGCGTGCAGGCGCGCGGGCGCACCGCGCAGGAGCAGGCGACCGCCGCCCGCGCGGACGCGCAGGCCGCCGCCCAGCGCCTCGCCGCCCTGCTCGAAGGCTCGGGGGGAGAGCCGGGGCTGCACGCTTTCCGACAGGCGCGGCTGGTGCAGGCCTACGACGAGGCCTCGCGCGGGTTCGATGCCTCGGCCTCCGAGGCTCGCAAGGGGATGACCGCCGATCGTGCCGGCGCGCAACTCGCGGTGGGGCAGGCCAGGCAGGCCGCGGGCGACCTGCACTGGAACCGCGCCCGTGGTCTGGCGTCATTCGCGGAACTGCTCGAAGCCCTGGTCGGCTCTACTCCGGCCGTCCCGAACGCGGACCGTTACCGCGCGTGGGCCGCCGAGGCGCGGCAGGCGGAGCGCGAAGCGCTGGAACGGGCAGCGCAGGCCTACTCCGATGCCCGCGAGGCATACGGCGCGACCGGTGCGCGGGGAGAGGCCCGCGAACGCCTCGAACGAGTCACGCGCCAACTCGAACTGCTGACGCAGAGCGTCGGCGGCTCGGTTGTCGATTCGTCCGCCTTCGACGCTCAGGCGCCGGCGGCCGTGGCCCATGAATCGTCCGGCGACACCGGCGCGACGCCCAGCGGCGGCGGCGATCTCGCAGCCGAGATCGACCGTGTGATCGCCCTCGTGAACGAAGGTCGCTACCTCGCCGCGCTGGAGTTCGTGCATCCCGCGACCGACGCGGACCTCGCGTTCGTCCAGGCCGTTCGTCCTGCGGTCGAAAAGCAGGAGCGCCTCGACCGCATCACGCGCGAGAAGTTCGGGGCTTCGTTCACCGACTACGTCGCCGAGAATCCCGCCGCAGCCCAGGGCATGGTCGGCGGCATGGGCGACCTCGGCGGCGGCTTGGACGTTCGTGGCGTTCGCGCCGCCGACCTCGACATCCGAGTCCAGGGCGACGAGGGCCTCGTCCTCGCCGGCAACGGGCAGCGCATCCCCTTCCGGCGCATCGACGGCTCTTGGCGGCTCATCTTCAGCATCAACGACCTCGGCCTCGGCGGCCCGGAGATGCAGCAGATGATGGGCATGATGGAGCCGATGATGCGGGCCACAGCCCAGGTCTACGACGACCTTGCCGGCATGGTCGAGCGCGGTGAACTGCAGTCCAATCAGGCCGTCATGGCCGCCATGCAGAACAAGATGATGCAGGTGATGATGGAACTCATGGGCCAGATGCAGCCCCCCGGCGGCGGCTGATCCCTCGCCACGCTCCGGCCGCTCCTTTGCTCTCGCCCTCCGTCGCGGAACAATCCCCGGATGAGCCACGAAGCCCCGATCCGCATCCCCGGCCCCGCGCTGCCGGAGGTGCGGATGCACCTGCACACCCCGGCGGACCCCGGTGTCGGTGTTGTCGTCGAGACGCGTGTCTGCACCGCGCGCAAGGCCGCAGGCTTTGTCCGACACGTCGCCATCGATGTGGGCCGAACGAAACTCGCCGGAAACTTCCGTGTCGGTCAGTCCTTCGGTGTCATCCCTCCGGGCCTCGACGCCCACGGGAAGCCCCACAAGGTCCGTCTCTACTCCATCGCCTGCCCCACGGCGGGCGAGGACGGCCGTGGCCAAGTCCTCTCCACCACCGTCAAGCGCACCATCGACGAGCACTGGGAAACCCACCGCCTCTTTCTCGGCGTCGCCTCCAACTGGCTCTGCGACCTGCGCGAAGGCGACGAAGTGCCCGTCACAGGCCCCAGCGGCAAGCGATTCCTCCTCCCCGCCGACCCGGCGGCACATGATTACCTCTTCTTCGCCACGGGCACAGGCATCGCGCCCTTCCGCGGCATGATCCTCGAACTCCTTGCCGCCGCCGTTCCTTCGCGCATCGTGCTTGTGATGGGCGTCGCGTACCAGACCGACCTGATCTACGACGCCGAACTCGACGCCTTGGCTGCTTCGAGCGGCGGTAGGTTCACCTACCTCCGCACCCTGAGCCGGCAGCCCCAGATCGACGGCGGCCCTCCCATGTACGTCCAGGATCGGCTCAGAACCCACGCCGATCTTCTCGGACCCCTCCTCGCGAGCGAACGAACGCTGGTCTACGTCTGCGGCATCGCGGGGATGGAACTGGGCATCTTTCAGTCGATGGCCGGAACCCTCCCCCCGAGCACGCTCGAGGGCTATCTGCGCGTCGAGCCGGATGCCGGGGAGCCGGGGGCGTGGACCCGTCGAATGATCCATCGTCAGGTCAGCCCAACCCGCCGGGTCTTCATGGAGGTCTACTGATGCCCTTGGCAGCCCTTGGGGCATCCGGATTGACCCGCAGGGGCGGCACTGGTAGGTTTCCGGCTCTCAGGGGGTGTCGTTGGCAGGGCGGGCGGTCGTGGCGCCGGCTCCGATTGGCTGCCGTGTGCGGGCCGCGTGCCCGCTGAGCGGGCGTAGCGAGGATCAAGCCTTGGGCGCGAGGATCGTGAGACTGGCCGGGTTGGTGCGGGCGGGAACGCTCGCCGTCGTGCTCCTCGCCGCGCACGCCTCGGCCCAGCCGATCGGCGGTCTGCGCGACGACCTCATCACCAAGATCACCGCGCTCTCGTCCGCCGAGACCGACGAAATCCGCCAGTTCACCGAGCCTCGGCTCGTCGCACTCGCCGGCGAGGACGCCGCGGCCCGAGAGCGGGCGCGAGCCGAGCTTGTCGCTTCGCTCCGCAGACCAGGCGTCTCGGTCGCGTTCAGGCAGGCATATCGCGGCGTGATGCTGGACCGCCTCACCCCGCTCGCGAGCGACGCACGCGACGAAGTGGCGATCAACGCTCTGCTTATCCTGGGCGAACTGGCCGACGACGCGGCGGCCCGCGTGGTGATGGAGCGAACGGGCGACGACCGACAGACCGTGCGCTACGCCGCGATCGCCGCGCTGACGACGAGTTTCCGCGCCGCGCGCGACCAGGCGCCCGCGCTCACGCCCGCGACGGCCGGCCGCATCGTCGATCACCTCGGCGAACGGCTCAGGACGGAACGCGACGCGTGGACCGCCGACGCCGTCGCCCGCTCGCTCATCGCGGCCGGGTCCATCGGTCGCGCCGAGTTCGCCCCATCGGCGCAAAACGCCTGGGTCGCGCTCGCCGAGGGCGTGGGCGACCGTCTCTACGCAGCCCAGCCTGGACCCGAGCGGCGGATCGCGCTGCTCACCGCCATGCGCGCGGGCGAAGCCATGCGCGACGCCATCACGACCCCGGCGGGCATCGGCGACCGCGCGACCCGCGCCGCCGCCTCGCTCGGCGGGGAGACCATCGGCTTCGTCGCCCGCCTGCTCGAACGTGGCGAACTCGCGTCCGGTGAACGCCGCTTCGAGACCGACCTCGTCAACGTCGGTGAGAACCTGGTCTTCTTCTCTCGCCAGAAGTTACTCCCAAACCCGCCCCAGCAGACGCGCCTGGCGGACACGCTCGGTGCCGGGCAGGACAGCGACTACCGCAACACGGCACGCCGGCTGGTCGCAGAACTGACGCAGCCTCCCGTCTCCATGCCGCAGAACCGCGCGACACGCTGGTTCAACTGATGAGCCGCCGCGAGGATCCCTGACAGACCCCTGTTGGTCCCGCCGTGGTATCGTTCCCGCGGATGCTGCGCGCGCTCGTGCCGGTTCTGCTGCTGGTTCTGCTGGTCGGGCTGTCGGTCGCGCTGGACCGGCCGCAACCGCCCGCCGACTTCACCTTCGGCAACGGCAACGACGTCACCACGCTCGACCTCCAGAAGATGAGCTGGATGCAGGACCTCCGCGTCGCCCGCCTGCTCTTTGAGGGGCTGGCCGCCAACGATGTCTTCACCGACGGCTACGACCCCATCCCCGCCGCCGCCGAACGCTGGGAGGTCTCCGAGGACGGCCGCGAGTACGTCTTCCACATCCGACCGACGGCGAAATGGTCCAACGGCGACCCGCTTCGCGCCGGCGACTTCGTCTTCGCCTGGCGACGCGCCATCCTGCCCGACACCGCCGCCGACTATTCCGGCCTGTTCATGTTCATCGAGGGCGCGCAGGCCTTCGCCGATTGGCGGACGGAGGCTCTCGCCGAGTTCGCCCGTTCGCGCCCCGTCGGCCAGAGCGCAGGCGCCCGCGCCCAGGCCGCCCGCGACCTCTGGGCCGAGACCGAGCGCCGCTTCGACGAGATGGTCGGCGTGCGCGCCGTGGACGATCGCACGCTCCGCGTCCGCCTCGACCGCCCCGTGCCGTACTTCCTCGACCTGTGCGCGTTCGCCACGTTCTACCCGGTCTACCCCCCGCTGGTGCGGCAGTACGACCGGCTGGACACCGAGACCGGGCGCATCATCGCCGAGGCAGGCTGGACGCAGCCGCCGCGTCTCGTGAGCAACGGCCCGTTCAAACTCACGGTCTGGCGCTTCAAGCGCGACATGCGCCTCGAGGCGAACGAGCACTGGTGGGACACCGACTCGCTCGCGATCCGCTCCATCGCCATCCCCTCGATCGAGGAGCCGAACGCTCAGGTCCTCGCCTTCCGCACCGGCTCGGTGCAGTACCTCGCAGACGTCACCGTCCCCTATCGGCGCGAGATGCACGCCCGCAAGCAGGAGTTCTACCGCGAGCGCTGGGACGACTACGTGCGTCTGCTCGCCGAGGGGCACGACCAGTTCGAGATCGACCGGCGACTCCCCGACGACCCCCGCGCGCACGTCCACGTCGTGCCCGCGTTCGGGACGTACTTCTACAACTTCAACTGCCGCCCCGCGCTGCCGGACGGGCGGCCCAACCCCTTCGCAGACGCCAGGGTTCGCCGGGCCTTCGCCATGTGCATCGACAAGCGGGCTATCACCGACGAAGTCCGCGGCCTGGGTGAGCCGGTGGCCCGCACACTCATCCCTCCCGGCTCGCTCGGCGATTACGAGTCGCCGCGAGGCCTGGACTGCCTGAGCGACGCGAGCGACGAAACGGGCAGGCAGGCCATCGCGGCACGGGCGCGCGCCCTGCTCGTCGAGGCAGGCTACGACGACCCGTCCCGCTTCCCGGCCGTCGAGGTGCTCTTCAACAAGGACGCGGGGCACGACCTCATCGCGCAGTCCATCGCACGCAACTGGCAGAAGTACCTCGGCGTGCCCGTCCGCCTCGCCCAGAAGGAGATCAAGGTCTTCCGCGACGACCTCAAGAACCACAACTTCATGACCAGCCGCGCCGGATGGTACGGCGACTACGGTGACCCCACGACCTTCCTCGAAATCAACCGCACGGGCGACGGCAACAACGACCGCGCCTACTCGTCCAGCGAGTTCGACGGGCTTCTCGACCAGGCAGCCCGTGAAACCGCCCCCGTCCGTCGCATGGCATTGCTCTCTGAGGCCGAGCGCATCCTCATCGAGCGCGATCTCCCCCTCGTTCCCATCTTCCACTACTGCACCGTCACCATGTTCAACGCCCACGAACTCAGCGGCCCCAACCCGCACCCGCGCACCAACGAGAACATCTTTCTCTACGACGTCCTGGGCGACGGCAAGGGGAGCGACCGCGTGCGCGCGATGCCGATGCACCCGCGCGGGCCGGCGGTGGGGGGGGCCGCGCCGTGATCGTCATGATCGTGCGAAGGCTCGTGCAACTCCCCCTCATCGTGGGCGTGATCTACACGCTCACGCTGGTGCTCGCTTGGAAGGTGCCCGGCAACCCGCTCGAAAACCCCGAGGGCCGCAAGCCCGCCCCCGAGGTCGTCGAGGCCATGAAGGCCCAGTACAACCTCGACAACTTCTGGAAGTTCTACTGGTCATACCTCGACAGTGCGACCGGCGTGAAGTGGGTCCGCGAGAGCCTCGGCGGCGAGGCCGAACGCCGCGAGCGCGAGGCTCTCGACAGCGGCCTCATCCCGCCCGCGCGCTTCGTCTTCGACCTCGGCCCATCGCTCCAGTACAAGGACTACCGCGTCAACGACATCGTCGCCGCCGCGCTTCCGGTGTCGGTCACGCTCGGCGCTGCCGCGATGTTGCTGGCTGTCGTCATCGGCGTCACCGCGGGCGTGGTCGGCGCGGCCAGGCCGAACTCGATCGCCGACCTCGCCACGCTCGCCGTCGCACTCGTCGGCATCAGCCTCCCGAGTTTCGTCATCGGCACGGTGCTGCTGCTGGTCTTCGGGGTCTGGGCGGCCGCCCTCCCCGTCGGCGGCTGGGGTCGCCCCGAGCAGATGATCCTCCCAGCCGTCACGCTCTCGCTCCCCTTCGCGGCGTACATCGCGCGGCTCACGCGCATGGGCATGGTCGAGCACCTCAGTTCCGACTTCGTCCGCACCGCCCGCGCCAAGGGCGTCCACGAACTGCGTGTGCTGCTCCGCCACGCCCTCAAGAACGCCTTCCTGCCCGTGCTCAGTTACCTCGGCCCGGCCACCGCGCTGGCCATGACCGGCTCCTTCGTCGTCGAACGCGTCTTCAACGTCCCCGGCCTCGGCCAGCACTTCGTGAACGCTGTCCAGAACAAGGACCTGTTCCTGATCATGGGCGTCGTGCTGGTCTTCGCGACGATGCTCATCCTCTTCAACCTCGCCGTCGACGTCCTCTACCGATGGGTGGACCCGCGCATCGAGTGATTGCGGCGAGACGGCGTGCTCAGCCCCCGCCGTCCTTCTTGCCGCCGAGCAGATTGCCGATGCCCTTCGCCGCGTCCTCGATCTGCTTCGTCGCGTCCTCGCCCGCCTTCTTGAGGTCTTCCAGGTTCTTGGCCGCGTCGCCGATCGAGCCGGTGATGTTCTGGAGGCCCTGCCCGAAGTCCGCAGCGAAGTTCACGCCCAGCGACTGGAGCGATTCCAGCTGCCCGAGTTGCGTGGTCAGGTCGTTCACGAAGTCCGTGGGCAGCAGGTTGCCCGCGTTGGCGGCGATCGAGGCCAGAACGGCCTTCGTGATGATGTTCGCAGCCTGGCCGAGCGTCACGCCGCTCCCGTCCGAGCCGACGTCGGTGAGCACGATCTCCGGCACGACGACCTGCACGGTGGTGAGCGAGCCGCCGACCGGCAGCATGGAGACGTTCGCGCGCACGTTGCGCACGTCCACGCGCCGGATGACGAAGCGTTTCTCCTCGCCCGTGGAAGGCTTGTCCTTGCCGGACTCGAAGCGCTTGAGGTTGTCGATGATGGCCTGGTAGTTCGCCTTGCCGTCGGCGCGTTCGAGGTTCACGGTGAGATCGGCGAGTTCGAGGCGAGGGAGTTCGACGACTTCCTGCCGCAGCGTGCCGAACGAGACCGAGACCCCGCCCGAGCCGAGCGACATGAAGGTATCGCTCTTGAAACCCTGAGGGTTGGCGACGCGCAGGCCCTGCATGTCGAACGAGCCGGACATGATGCCGACGTTTGCGCCCGCGAGTTTCGTGTCGACGCCGAGGGCGTAGGTCGCGCCGGCCTCGACGCCGCGCCGGGCGATGGAGTCCGCCGCCATGCCGACTGCGGCGATGCCGCCCACGACCACGACGACGATCAGCACGACGAACGCCGCGACGAGCCGGACCAGCATCTTTCGCATGGCAAACCCTCCCCGCACGCCGGAATCGGCGCGACCAATGCTATGCGCAACGATTCGGGGCCGACCCCGGTGTGGGGCCGGCCCCGCGAGGGACGGGTCGGAGTCGATCACATACCGATCAGCGCCGCCGGCGAGCAGCCGCCACGCCGCCCAGGCCGAGGAGCGCCAGCGTGCCCGGCGCGGGCACGAAGGCAGCGGCCGAGAAGGTGCCGCTGCCCGTGAAGGGCGACGGGAGCGTGCCCAGCTGCACGCCTGTGTTCGCATCGAAGATGTAGAAGTTCGGCTGCGTCGTGTTCGGGCCGTCCGTCACGTAGTACGCGATGCCGTTGTGGACCGCCAGCCCGTCGATGTCGGTCTCGCCGGCGGGGTACGGCGCCTTGAGCGTGACGGTCTGGTTGGTGTCGTCGATCAGGTACAGGCCGCGGCCGTCGCTCGGCGTGTCGCTCAGCCCGTACAGGTTGTTGTTCGTCGCGTCGACGTCCACCCCGCCGAAGTCGAACGTGCTCGAGTACACGTAGGTCTGCGTGGCGATGAGCGTCACGGGGTCGATCTCGTAGACCGCCTCGGTGGCGATGTTGCGCGTTCCGACGAGCAGCCCGTTGCGGAAGCCCAGGCCGACGAAGTTCACGGACGAGTTGTTGTACATCATCGTCCCGAGCGAAACGGGATTCAGCCCGTTGATGTCGTACGGGGACGCGTAGAGCACCGATCCGTTGTTCCAGTACAGCGTGTTGGTGCCCGGGTCGTACGCCATCCCCCACGGCTTGGCCGTGTTCGTCGACGACGAGTAGATCGACGTCGCCACGCCCGTGTTCACGTCGACGTGGTAGATGTGCGCGGTCCCGGACTGGTCGTTCCCCACGATCAGCTGCCCGGAGGCCAACGAGGCGGCGAGACCAACGGCGGCGAAGGTGCTGGCGATCAGACGCATGGTTCTCTCCTTATGTGCAATGTTCCTGCCTGCCGGCCGTGAGCAGGCGAGTTCACGACGGCCGAAACGACGCGCGGCCACGAGGCGGGCGCGATCGTCCGATGATCACGGCGGTCCCTCCACGATCCCCTTTATCAGCCCGCCCGAGACGGGGCAGGCGCTACTCCGGATACGAGCGTAGCGATCCGAACCGTCTGCCGCAAGGGAATTCACGCGCGGCAGGCCAAGTGGTTCTGCCGGCTCCGCGGCGGTCATCACTTCAGCAGCCGCTCGAGGAAGTGGATGTCCACTCCGCCTGTGCGGAAATCGGAGTTCTCCATCAGGCGCAGCTGCAGCGGGATGGTCGTCTTGATCGGCCCCACCCGGAACTCACGCAGCGCCCGGGCCATCCGCGCCAGGCACGCCTCGCGGTTGTCCGCGTGGACGATCAGTTTCCCGACCATCGAGTCGTAGTTCGGCGGCACCCGGTAGCCGGTGACGACGTGCGAATCGACACGCACGCCCGGTCCGCCCGGCGGCTCCCACAGGTCCACCGCTCCGGCCGAGGGCATGAACCCGCGATCCGGGTCTTCCGCGTTGATGCGGCACTCCATCGCGTGCCCGCGAAACGACACGTCCTTCTGGCGGAACGGGAGCGGCTCGCCCGCCGCGATCAGGATCGACATCTTCACGATGTCCACGCCGGTGATCATCTCCGTCACCGGGTGCTCGACCTGCACCCGCGTGTTGACCTCGAGCATGTAGAAGTTCTGCTTCTCATCCATGAGGAACTCGACCGTGGCCGCCCCGGCGTACTCGGCCGAACGCACGAGCCGCGCCGCGCCATCGCCCAGCGCGGCGAGTTTGCGCCGGTCAACGCTCGGCGCCGGTGCCTCCTCGATGAGCTTCTGGTGGCGGCGCTGCACCGAGCAGTCACGCTCGAAGAGGTGAACGGCGTGGCCGTGCTTGTCGCCCAGCACCTGCACCTCGACGTGCCGGGCGTGCTCGAGAAACTTCTCGATGAACACCGACCCGTTGCCGAAGGCGGCCTGGGCCTCCTGCTGCGCCGCCCGGATGTTCGACCGCAGCGACGCCTCGTTTCGGCAGATGCGCATCCCGCGACCGCCGCCGCCCGCAGCGGCCTTGATGATGACCGGGTACCCGACCTCCTCGGCCACCTTCGCCGCCTCGTCCTCGTCCTCGATCGCGCCCTCCGAGCCGGGGAAGATCGGAACCTTCGCCGCCCGTGCCGTGCGCTTGCACTCGACCTTGTCCCCGAGCTTCCCCATCGCCTCGGGGCTGGGGCCGATGAACTCGATCTTGCAGTCGCGGCAGATCGCTGAGAAGTCCGCCCGCTCGGAGAGGAACCCGTAGCCGGGGTGAATCGCGTCCACGTCGGCGATCTCGGCCGCCGAGATGATCCGGCTGATGTTGAGGTAACTCTCCTTCGCCGGCCCCTCCCCGATGCAGATGGCCCGATCCGCGAGGCGCAGGTACGGGGCGTTGGCGTCGGCCTTCGAGTACACGCACACCGCCTCGACGCCCAGTTCACGGCAGGCGCGGATGATGCGGAGAGCGATCTCGCCGCGGTTCGCTATGAGGATGCGTCGGAACATGGTGGGGAAGGGATTAAGGGGAAAGGGGTCGAAGGGTCGGGGGCATCGAGGGTGCGGGCATCAGGGTTTTGGCATCAGGGTTCCGGGGTGGGGCGTCCGACTCTCGGCGCCTCGATCCCTTGATCCCTCGTCCCTCGACTTCTCTCTTCTCACGCGGGCCGGATCAGGAACAGCTTCTGCCCGAACTCCACGGCCTCGCCGTTGTTCACCAGGACTCGCTCGACCGTGCCCGCGCACTCGGCCTTGATCTCGTTGAACACCTTCATCGCCTCGACGAGGCACACCACCGTGTCCGCGGAGACCGCCGACCCGACCGAGACGAACGGCTCGGCGTCCGGCGTCGCCGCGGAGTAGAACGTCCCGACCATCGGCGACTCGATCGCCACCAGTCCCGCGTCGTCCTCGTCGCCGGCTCGGGCCGCGCCGTTCTCGCTCGCCGGAGAGACCTCCGCGCCGACCGCGCCGACCGCCCCGGCCGTGCCGGCGTGCGGGTACGCCGGCGCCATCACGATCCCGCTTGGCCCGCGCTTGATGGTGACCGTCTCCTGCTGGTCGCGCAGGTCGAGTTCAGAGAGGTCGTTCTCGACCATCAATCGGACCAGTTCCTTCAGTTTGCGGATGTCGATCATGGGTCTTGTCCGTCGCACGCCGCCCAACGCTCATTGGGGCCGCTGCAGAGATTGGAGAGAACCCCCGGCACAGGGCGGGCATGATATCGGGGCCACGCGGGGCGTGCGCTGCCGCCCGCGGGGGCGTTCCGCGGGCGTGTAGACTCGGCCCGATGCCGGACGAACCGCACACGCCCGCATCGGCACGCGCGATCCGGTTCGTCGCGTATTCACCCCCGGCGATCGTGCTGCTGCTTGTCGTCGGCGTCGCCGTGCTCTGGCCCGCGGGTTGGGCGATGGTCGGCGTCGTGCGAGGCGTGCACGACTTCGGCGCGGCCGACCTGGTCCTCACGCGCGGACGTGCCGCCGCGCTCGCGCGGTCCCTGGCGTGGGCGGTCGGCGTCGGCGTGCCTGCGGCCGCGCTGGCCTGGCCGGCCGCATGGGCGCTGCGAGCCGCGCGATCGGCCTGGGCGCCCCTCCTGCTCGCGCCCATGCTCCTGCCGAACTACCTCGCCTACGCGGGGTGGAATCTCCTCCGAGCGCCCGGCGGATTCCTCGCGGGCGTTGTAGAAGATGCAATCCATCGCGGTGCGACATGGGCGCCGCTGGCGATGGGGCGTGCCTTCGCATGGCTCGGGCTGGTGCTGTGGGTCTGGCCGGTCGCTGCCGTTGTGCTCGCCATCGCGGCGCGCCGGCTCGACCGCGCCGTGCTCGATGCGATCGCGCTCGAACCCATGCCCGGATGGCGCCGAGCGGCGTTCATCGTCTCGGCGACGCGGTGGGGGTGGTTCGCCGCGGCCGGGTGTGCCGCGCTGCTCACGCTCGCTTCGCCCGTGCCGCTGCACGTCGCCAACGTGCCGACGTACGCCGTCGAGGTCGTCTGGTTCTCGCTGGATTTCCACCCGTTCGCGGAGCGATGGCGGTCATGGGCCTCGGCGTGGCCGCTCGTCACGGTCGCCCTCGCCGCCGGCGTCGCCATCGCCGGTCCGATCGCTCGTGCGGCCTCGGCTCGCACAGGTGATGACGCAGGCGACGAACGTCACGGCGTTGGCGCGTTCGCGTGGTGCGCGGCCGCCGTGGTGTGGTCGCTCAGCGTGGCCGTGCCGTTCATGCTGCTCGCGCGCGACGCGGGTAGTCTCCGAGCCATCGCCAATACGGCGCGCACCATCGCGCCGGCAGTCGCGAGCAGCGCGGCGTGGGCGGCGGTGGCGGGTGCAATCGCTGCCCTCGTCGCCGTGTGCGTTGCGTCGATCGGCAGCTCTCGTCGCCGCGCCCACCGCGGGATTGCGGCGTGTGCGCTCGCGTCGTGGCTCACGGCCGCGCTGCTGCCTGGTGTCCTCATCGGTTCGGCCGTCGATGCGGCTTACGGCCGGACGCCGATCGTCGGCGGGTCGATCATGGTCGTGGCGGTGGGGGAGGTGGCGCGGTTCGGGTTTCTGGGCGTTCTGATCGGTTTCGTGCTCGCCCGGCTCCAGCCGCGCGAACTGGCCGACCTGCGCCGCCTCGACGGGGCCGAGGGCGCGCGCGGCTGGTGGCGAACGGCGTGGCCGATGCAGGCCGGCGCCCTGGCAGGCGCGGGGCTGGCGACCGCCGCGCTCGCCTTCCACGAAGTCGAGGCCGCGAGCCAGCTCCAGCCGCCCGGGCTGGGAGGACTCGCCACGCTCATGCTCAACTTCCTGCACTTCGCCCGGCAGTCGGACCTCTCCGCGGCATCTGTCTTGCTCATCGCTGTCGGGCTTGCGATCAGCATCGGCGCGATCGTCCTGACCACACGCACGACACGCCAGGGGTGCTGAAAGACGCCGCCCGAATGGTCCGGGGAACCGCCGGGCGGGGCGGCCGGTACCCTGTCAGGGACATGCGAGCCGGGGTCGGGCGAGGACGGCGCGGGGTGGCCGGGCGTGGAGCGCTCAGCCTGTCATGCGCCACTGCGCTCACTCCCGGCGTGCTCTCCGTCTCGGGATGCGGCCCCGAAACAGGTGGGCCGATCGAGGTCCGCGTCGAACTGGGCGAGCCGGGCGGGGCACCGGGCCAGTTCGCCTACCCCCGCTGCATCGACGCGGACGGCGAATCCCTCTGGGTCATCGACAAGACTGCCCGGGTGCAGCGGCTCGACCCGCGAACAGGCGAGTGCCTCGCTTCGTTCCGCATGCCCGAGTGGGAGCTGGGCAAACCCGTCGGCATCACCGCCGCTCCGTTCGGTGACCCGCCCGAGCCTGCCCTCTATATCGCCGACACGCACTACCACCGCCTGATGGTCTATCGCCCGCCGACGAAGGTGGACGGCGAGGCGACCCTGCTCGCCTCCGTCGGGCGATACGGCAAGGGCGAAGGCGAGTTCATCTACCCTACGGACGTCGCGGTCGTAACAACCGAGGGGGGGGGTGTCGAGCGCGTCTACGTTGCCGAGTACGGCGGGAACGACCGCGTCAGCGTCTTCGACGCCCGACTCAACTTCCTCTTCGCGTTCGGGGCGTTCGGCTCGGGCGGGGGGGTCGAGTTCAACCGGCCCCAGTCGATCGCCTGGGAGCCGACCCGCCGCGAGATCATCGTCGCCGATTCCTGCAACCACCGCGTTGGCCGCTTCACGCCGGAGGGCGCGCTCGTCGCCTGGTACGGCTCGCCCGCACACGCCGGCGCGGAGCCGGGCCGGTTCCGCTACCCCTACGGCCTGGCGGTCCTCCCCGATCGCACCGCCCTCGTCGCCGAGTTCGGCAACTCCCGCGTTCAGCGCATCGATCTCGACACGGGTGACGCCCTCGCCGCGTACGGCCGCGCCGGGCGAGGGCGCGGCGAACTCGCCTATCCCTGGGGCGTCGCCGTCCTGGAGCGCACCGTCTTCGTGCTCGACTCGGGCAACGGCCGTGTGCTGGGCTTCGATCGTCCCTCACCGCGCACCGTGCGAGCGGCCCGGCATGACACGCAGGGAGGCGGCGGGTGACGCTGGCCGCCCTCACCATGGGACCGATCGAGTTTCTCCGGCCGATCTGGCTGATCCTGATCCCCGTGCTCTGGGCGCTCACCGTCTGGCTCTCGCGCCGCAGCCTGAGCGGCCTCGGCGGGACGACCCGCCGTGTCGCCGTCGGCGTGCGGATGCTCGTGATCGCGCTCGTCGCCGGCGCGGTCGCCGAGCCGCAACTCCGAAAGCAGAGCCGCGACGTGGCAGTGAGCGTCATCCTCGACGTCAGCCGCTCCGTCCCCGTTGAGTTGCAGGTCCGTGCCGACCGCTTCATCGACCAGGCGACCGCCGAGAAGAAGACCGACGATCGGCGCGGCCTCATCGCCACCGCGCGCGAGGCATACGTCCAGCACCTCCCGAGCCGTCGCGTCGATCGCGTCGAGCGGCGCATGGTCGGCGCGACCGACGGCACGAACCTCGCCTCCGCCGTGCAACTCGCCCTCGCCACCGCCGCCCACGACGCCGCCAACCGCATCCTGCTCGTCAGCGACGGCAACGAAACCGAGGGCAGCCTCGTCCGCGCGGCCGAGGCGGCCCGCGCCGCTGGCGTGCCGATCGACGTGCTCCCGCTGCGCTATCGCTATGACAACGAGGTCATCGCCGATCGTCTTGTCGCACCGGTGCTGGCGCGCGAGGGCGAGATCGTTCCGCTGCGCGTCGTCCTCACTGCCACGCGCCCCGCACACGGCCGCCTCTCCATCCTGATGAACGACCATCCGATGGACCTCGACCCCGACTCGCCCGAGGTGAGCGTCCCCGTCGAGTTGCGCGCGGGCACGAACGTGCTGAGCGTGCCGGTCCAGATGCCCGGCCGCGGCGCGCACCAGTTCCGGGCGGTGTTCGAGCCGGAGCTCACCGCGGCGGGCGTGCCTAACGACGGCATCATCGAGAACAACCAGGCCCTCGCGGTCACGTTCGTCTCCGGCGAGGGCCGCGTGCTTGTCCTGCGGAGCGACCGCGGGCCGGTGGACGAATCAGCCGCCCTGGTCGGCGCGCTCGCCGAGTCCGAGATACGCGCCGACGTGCGCACGCCCGAGAGCGCGCCCGTCGATCTCGCCGGCTTCACAGCCTACGACGCGGTCGTCATGGTGAACCAGGCCGCCTACGACTACTCCGAAGCCCAGCAGCAGGCCCTGCGCCAATACGTCCACGACACCGGCGGCGGCCTGCTCATGATCGGCGGTGACCAGTCCTTCGGCGCGGGCGGCTGGATCGGATCGCCCCTCGAAGACGCGCTCCCCATCCGTCTCGACCCGCCCCAGAAACGCCAGATGCCGCGCGGTGCGCTCGCCCTCGTCATCCACTCCGTCGAGATGCCCAACGGCGTCTACTACGGCAAGCAGGTCTGCAACGCCGCCGTTGATGCGCTCAGCCGACTTGACTACGTCGGCATCGTCGAGTATGGCTGGCAGGCGGGCACCGACTGGACGTTCCCGCTCCAGCCCAAGGGCGATGGGATGGCCGTCAAGCAGGCCATCAACCGCCTTGTCTTCGGCGACATGCCGAGTTTCGACCCGTCGCTGCAACTCGCCCTTCAGGGCCTGCTCGCCGTGGACGCCGGCCAGCGACACGTCATCGTCATCTCCGACGGCGACCCGTCGCTCTCCACCGCACTGCTCGACCAGTACCGCGCCAACCGCGTCACCATTTCCGCCGTCGGCGTCTACCCGCACTCGATGCGCGACCTGAGCACCATGAGGCTCATGGCCACGCGCACCGGCGGCGAGTACTACGAGGTCACCACCAACGCTGCCCTCGCCAGCCTGCCGCAGATCTTCGTCAAGGAGGCACAGGTCGTCCGTCGCAGCCTCATCTGGGAAGGCCCCGCCTTCGCGCCCACGATGACCGGCTTCTCCGAGACCACCGCCGGAATCGACGGCCTGCCCCCCATCACCGGCTACGTCGTCGCCGCCGAACGCGAGGGGCTGGCCCAGGTCACCATCCGCGGCAAGGAGAACGACCCGATCGGGGCGCAGTGGCAGTACGGCCTCGGACGCGTCGTCACCTTCACCAGCGACGCTACCGCACGCTGGGCCACAAACTGGCTTGCGTGGGGCAAGTACCGCCAGTTCTGGGAACAACACGCGCGATGGGCCATGCGACCGAGCGGCTCCGCGAATCTTCGCGTCACCACCGAAGACCGCGGCGAACAGACGCTCGTTGTCGTCGATGCGGTGGACGCCGAAGGGCGGCGCCTGCCGTCGGCCGTCTTCCGTGGACGCGTAGCCGGGCCGGGCGGCGGCGGCGTGGATGTCGATCTTCGCCAGGTCGGTCCAGGACGGTTCGAAGCGCTCGTCCCCACCGCGGATGCCGGCACCTACGTGATGAGCCTGCGCTACTACGCCCCCCCCACCGAAGAGGGAGGACCCGCGACCGAGGGCACCGTGCAGGCCGCCATCACGAGGCCATTCGCCGAAGAGTTCCGCTCACTCCAGGACAACACGCCACTGCTGATGCAGGTCGCCGAGATGACCGGCGGCCGCGTCCTCTCGCTGGACGCCGCGCCCGCCACGGCGGAACTCTGGCGGCGCGAGGGGCTGACGATGCCCGTGGCAACGAAGCCGATCTGGCTCTATGTCGCGCTCGTCGGACTCGGGCTGTTCGTCATGGATGTCGCCGTGCGGCGCGTGCGGATCGACGTCATCGGCGCCTTCAAGGCGAGCCGCAAGGCGCTCGAACGCAGCAAGGCCCAGGCGGGCATGAAACTCGAGACCCTCCAAGCCGTGCGCCAGAAGACGCAGGAACGCATGACCGCCCGTCCCGAAACGGCGGACCCCGACCTCGTGCGCTCGGGCGGGAGCGGCGGCCCGGGCACAGCCGCGCCGCATGTCGCCAAGCGCAAGTTCGAGGCTTCCGCAGAGCAGATCGCTCGCGCTGCGTCCGGCCCGGTCGCGCTCGGCGGCGAGCCGATGGCGCCCGACCAGCCGAAGCAGCACGCTCCGAAGACCGAGGCCGAGGACGAAACCGCCGAGGCCGGGATGTCGCGGCTGCTCAAGGCCAAGCAGCGAGCGAGGGAAGGCATGAAGGAAGAGGAGAAGTGACGAAGTGACGAACCACGACTCTATCGCGGATCTCCGGTCCCTCGCGATCTTCGCGTCCGTTCTCATTACGGCAGATCACGAATAAGACGACCGATCGACCAGCCAACGCAGGAGTTCACCATGGCCCCGAATCCAGCACACGAGCAGACACCCAGCGAAGTCCGGGCGGCATGCGACAAGTTCCGCGACGATTTCCAGCGCCTCCGGGCCGAAGTCGGCAAGGTCATCGTCGGCCACAACGAGGTCGTCGAGGGCGTCCTCATGGCCCTCTTCGCGGGCGGCAACGTGCTCCTCGAAGGCGTCCCCGGCCTGGGCAAGACGCTCCTCGTGCGCACGCTCGCCCAGACGCTCGACCTCCCCTTCAACCGCATCCAGTTCACGCCCGACCTCATGCCCGCCGACGTCATCGGAACCAACATCGTCACCGAGAATCCCGACACGGGCCGCCGGCAGTTCGAGTTCCAACGCGGCCCCATCTTCGCCCAGATCGTCCTCGCCGACGAGATCAACCGCGCCACGCCCAAGACCCAGTCCGCCCTCCTCGAAGCCATGCAGGAGCACGCCGTGACCGTCGGCGGCGTCACCTACCGCCTCACCGAGCCGTTCCTGGTGCTCGCCACGCAGAACCCCATCGAGCAGGAGGGCACCTACCCGCTCCCCGAAGCGCAGTTGGACCGCTTCATCTTCAAGATCGTCGTCGGCTACTCGCAGCTCGACGATCTCATCACCATCCTCGACCGCACCACCGGGCAGGAGACGCCGCACCCCGCCAAGATCATGGACGGTCCGCGCATCCTCGAAGCCCAGCGGCTCGTGCGCGGCGTGGTCGTCGCGCCGCACGTCAAGGAGTACGCCGCACGCCTCGTGCTGGCGACGCACCCCGAGGGCAAGCACGCCGCCGGCGGGCCGAACGGCCCGACGAACCGATATGTCCGCTGCGGCGCCAGCCCGCGCGCGGCCCAGGCGCTGCTGCTGGGCGCGAAGGTGAAGGCCGTCACAGACGGTCGGTACCACGCCGCCTATGCCGACGTGCAGCACGTGGCGCACATGGCTCTGCGCCACAGGCTCATCCTCAACTTCGAGGCCGAGGCCGACCGCGTGAGCGGGGACGCCATCGTGGACGAAATCCTCAAACTCACGCCCACCGAACAGGCCGGCGTCCCTCTCGCGGCTGGAAGGGCGTAAAGCAGAACGCGGAGTTCGCGGAGAGGAACGCGGAAATCGCAGAGAGGAAGAACTGGTTTGGACACACGGCACCCCGACATCCCCGACGCCCTGAACAAGGTCAGCGAGCGCATCATCGGTTGTGCGATCGGGGTGCATCGGACGCTCGGCCCGGGATTGCTGGAGCGTCTCTACGAGGAGGCCATGCTCCACGAACTCGCGTCCCAGAACCTGCGAGTGGCGCGCCAGGTCGCCGTTCCGGTGCGGTACAAGGGCGTGGACCTCCACGGCCAGCGGCTCGATCTGGTGGTCGAGAGGGCGGTTGTCGTGGAACTGAAGGCCGTCGAGGCCGTGGCCGACGTGCACCTCGCGCAACTGCTCACGTACCTCCGCGTCGCCGACCTTCCGCTCGGGCTGCTCATCAACTTCCACGTTCCGCTGCTCACAAAGGGCGTCTATCGCCGCATCAACTCCCAGGCCCTCGGCCGAAGGGTTTCCCACCCCGATCCCGTCTCCGTGTCCTCTGCGCCTTCTTTGCGTCCTCTGCGTTCGGACCCCTGACCCATGCTGCGAACAGAGAACCCCAAGCGACCCGCATCCCTCGACGAGCTGCTTGACAGCCGACTCATCTCACGAGTCTCGCGCCTGGACGTCACCAGCCGCAAAATGTTCTCCGGCAAGCTCAAGGGCGAGCGCCGCAGCAAGAAGCGCGGCGAGAGCGTCGAGTTCGCCGACCACCGCCCCTACGTCGTCGGCGATGACCTGCGACACATCGACTGGAACATCTTCGGCCGACTCGACCGCCTCTTCCTCAAACTGTTCCTCGAAGAGGAAGACCTCTGCCTCCACGTCGTCGTCGACTGCTCCGCCAGCCACGACTGCGGCCAGCCCAACAAGTTCTTCTTCATGCAGCAGGCCGCCATGGCCCTCGGCTACGTCGGCCTTGTCAACTACAACCGCGTCGCCATGACCGCCATCGGAACGCCCGCCACGCCGGGGACGAGCGCGAGCGAATCCGGGGATGCCCCGCACACCGGCATCATGTCCGCCGTCCGCGACCTGCGCGGCCGCCGGCGCACCCACGAACTCGCCGCCTGGCTCTGCTCGCTCCGCCCCGAGGGCGGGAGCAACTTCCCCGAGGCCGCCAAGCGCATCGCCCTCTCGCGCCGCGGCAAGGGCGTCATGGTCGTGATGTCGGACTTCTTCTACAAGGAGGGCTATGAGACCGGCCTCCGACTGCTCATGGGGCGTGGCTACGACGTCTTCTGCCTCCAGGTGCTCAGCCCGCAGGAACTCGAGCCCGACATCGCCGGCGACCTCCGCCTGCGCGATGTCGAGGACGCCGACTTCGCCGAGATCACCGTCAGCGCGCCCCTTCTCAGACGCTACAAGGCCAACCTCGCCGCCTACTGCGACCAGTTGCGAACCTTCTGCGCCCGCCGCGACATCACGCTCCTCACGGTCCGCTCCGACACGCCCATCGACGTGCTGCTCCTCGACTACATGCGGCGAAGGGGGGTACTGCGATGACCTGGCTCACCCCGCTCGTTGCCGCCGTTGCAGCCGCGATCGCGGTGCCTGCGCTCATCATCCTTTACTTCCTGAAACTCCGCCGTCGCGAGGTCGAGGTCTCCACGACGCTGCTCTGGAAGAAGGCCGTGCAGGACCTGCAGGCCAACGCCCCCTTCCAACGCCTCCGCCGCAACATCCTCCTGCTGCTCCAACTCCTCGTGCTCGCGGCCGCGCTCGTCGCGGTCGGCCAGCCCGAGATGCAGGGCAAGGTTCCCCGCGGCCTGCAGCACGTCATCCTCATCGACCGTTCCGCCAGCATGTCGAGCACGGACGGCGAGGGCGGTGTGTCGCGCCTCGACGCCGCCAAGCGTGAGGCCGTCCGGCTTGTCGATTCGCTCCGCGGCGAGAGCCTCCTCGGATCGGACCGCGCCGATGAGGCCATGGTCATCGCCTTCGACCAGACCGCCGAGGTGCGCCAGCAGTTCACGGGCGACAAGACCGCGCTCAGGGCCGCCATCAACGCCATCGAGCCGACCGCCGCGCCATCGAGCCTCGACGAGGCCGTCCGCCTCGCCCGCGCCCACCTGCCCGACCAGACGCTCGTCGAGGAAACCGGCGCGGTCACGGTCGAGGGCCTCAAGACCCGCGGCGTCGCGCTCCACCTCTTCTCCGATGGCCGGCTTCCCGATGCCCAGCGCGTTCTCACCGGCGTCGAGGACAAGGTCCAGTTCACGCGCCTCGGCACGCCCGACGCCGCCAACCTCGCCGTCACCGCTTTCCGCGCCGAACGCACCTACGACAACCCCACGGAACTCACCGTCTTCGTCGGCCTCCAGAGCACCGACCGCACCGAACGACGCGCCGAACTCGAACTCGTCATCGACGGCGTCGTCGAGCGAATCAGGCCCGTCACCATCCCCCCCGCGACCACCCACGCGCCCACGCTCGCGGACGGCACGTCGCCCCCCCCCGACCTCTGGCGGCCCGGCACGGCCAGTCTCGTCTTCCGCCTCGAACGCCCCGAAGGCGGTCTCTTCGCCGTGCGCCTCCTCCCCGGCGACGGACCGGACGTGCTCGAAATCGACAATCGCGCCTGGCTCGTCGTCCCCCCGGCCCGCCAGCTTTCCGTCGCCGTCGTCACCGAGGGGAGCCTCTTCCTCGTGTCCGCGCTCCAGGGCTTGCCGCTGGCGAAACTCATCCAGTACACGCCCGACGAGTACCTCGCGGCCTCGCGCCGCGGCGAAACCGGCGCATACGACGTCGTTGTGCTGGATGCCTGGCTCCCACCACCGGGCGACCGCCCGACCATGCCCCCCGGCCGCTACCTCGTTCTCGGTGCTGTCCCCCCCCCTCCGCTCGGCGCGGCCGACCTCGGCCCGGACGAGCCGGGCGTCCTCATCGACTGGCGACGCGACCACCCCGCGCTCCGCGGCCTCGTCCTCGACAACGTCGTCGTCTCCACCACCCGCAACGTCCAACCCGGACCCGAGAGCGCGATCACCGTCATCGCCGAGACCGACCGCGGCCCGGCCATCCTCGACCTCGCCTCCGCAGACCTCCGCGCCGTCATCGTCGCCTTCAACCCCGCCGACTCCTACTGGCCCTTCTACGTCTCATTCCCCGTCTTCATCGCACAGGCCCTCAACTACCTCGGCCAGGATCCCTCCCACCTCGGCCTCGACGCCCGCTCCGTTCGCCCCGGCAGCGTCCTCACCGACCGCCTCCCGCAGGGCGCGGCCGACGTCGCCATCCGACTGCCCGACCGCACCGAAGTCTCGCTCACGCCCGCAGCCGACGGGCGCATCGTCTACGGCCCAGTGCGACAGGCCGGCGTGCACGAGGTCACCTGGCGCGGCGAGCGCACACCCGCGGACCTCGCCGTCGGTACGCGCGCCCTGCGCCCCTTCGCCGCCAGCCTGCTCGACCCCGACGAGTCCGATGTCGGCGCGGCCTCATCTCTCTCGCTCGCTGGCACGGACGTCGTCGCCATCGACCCCTCGCGCTCGAACGTCAACCGCCGCCTCTGGCCCTGGCTCCTGCTTGCCGCTCTCGGCGTGATGATGCTCGAGTGGTTCGTCTACAACCGCAAGGTCCAGGTCTGAAACCCCGTGCATCGCGTGCCAACACCGTCGCGTTGCGTGCCACCACGGACGCCATCCCCCATCTCCCCTTCTGAATTCCGCTTCTGCAGCGGTGGCGTCATGCTTCACCCCATGTGCTTCACCACCGCCTCGCCGAACTCCGAGCACTTCAGTTTCGTCGCGCCCTCCATCAGCCGGTGGAAGTCGTACGTCACCGTCCTGGCCCCGATCGCCCCGTCCATCCCCCGGATGATCAGGTCCGCGGCCTCGGTCCAGCCCATGTACCGCAGCATCATCTCGCCCGACAGGATCACCGAGCCTGGGTTCACCTGGTCGAGGTTGGCGTACTTCGGCGCGGTGCCGTGCGTCGCCTCGAAGATGGCGTGCCCGGTGTCGTAGTTGATGTTCGCGCCCGGCGCGATGCCGATGCCCCCGACCTGTGCCGCCAGCGCGTCGGAGAGGTAGTCGCCGTTGAGGTTCATGGTGGCGATGACGTCGAAGTCCTTCGCCCGTGTCAGCACCTGCTGGAGCGTGATGTCCGCGATCGTGTCGCGGACGAGCAGTTTCTTCTTCCACTTGCCGTCGCCGTGCGTGGGCCACAGCCGCAGCGCGGCCTCGACCTCACCGACGACACGCTTCTTCTGTTCCGCCGTCATCATGTCGAAGCCGGGGTCGATCATGCGGGCGTTGGCCTCCGGCGTCAGGTCTGGGTTGGCCTCCTTGTTGCCGAGAATCCACGACTCGCGCTCGCTCACGGCCTGGGCGCGGAACTCGCGGGCCGCGAGGGCGTAGCCCCAGTCGCGGAACGCGCCCTCGGTGAACTTCATGATGTTGCCCTTGTGGACGAGCGTGAGGCTCCGCCGGCCCTCGCGCAGCGCGTAGTTGATCGCCGCGCGGATCAGCCGCTCGCTCCCCTCGCGGCTGACGGGCTTGATGCCGATGCCGCTCGTCGCGGGGAATCGGATCTTCTTCACGCCCATCTCGTTCTGCAGGAACGCGATGACCTTCTTCGCCCCCTCGCTCTCGGCCTCCCACTCCACCCCCGCGTAGATGTCCTCGGTGTTCTCGCGGAAGATCACCATGTCCACGTCGTCCGGTTTCTTGACCGGCGAGGGCACGCCCTTGAAGTAGCGCACCGGCCGAAGGCACACGTACAGGTCCAGCATCTGCCGCAGCGCGACGTTCAGCGAGCGGATGCCCCCGCCGACCGGCGTCGTCAGCGGCCCCTTGATGCCGACGAGGTACGTGCGGAAAGCGTCCAGCGTCTCGTCCGGCAGCCAGTTGCCCGTCGCGTTGAACGCCTTTTCGCCCGCGAGGACTTCCTTCCAGTGGATGCGCCGCTTGCCCCTGTACGCCTTCTCGACCGCGGCGTCGAACACGCGCACGCTCGCCCGCCAGATGTCCGGCCCCGTGCCGTCGCCCTCGATGAAGGGAAGCACAGGCTCGTCGGGGACGCGCAGGCCGTTGGCGGTCATCGTGATCGGTGCGGGCATCGGGAACTCCTCCTGGAACAGCGGGCAGTGGACAACGGACAGTGGGCGTGAAGAGACACCGGCACGGGTGGTCGTGTCCGCGGGGCCGGGGCGGAAGGATACGCGGCGGCATAACGGTCGGCGGCCCGGTCAGCCGGCACGCGGCGAGCCGCCGCCTTGCTTGTCCGCGAAGTCATCGTCGCGGAGAGCGTCCGCGAGGTTCGGGGGCCGATCCGCCTCGGTGGCAACCGCGACCGCGCCCACCACGCGCCCCTCCGCGTCGCGCACGGGCACGATCCTCGCGTCAAGATCGAGCCTGCCCACCGGCAGCCTCGCGGCGACCGATCGGCCCTCCAACGCGCGGCGGCAGGCGGCGACGATCTCGGGTCGGCCCGCGAACAACTCGAAGATGCTCCGACCCACCAACCCGCCCGGCTTGTAGCCGACCTCGGGGAGCAGCTTCCCCTCCGCAAGCACGACGACGCCCTCCTGGTCGATCGCTGCCACGATCGCCTGCACGTGCGTGACGACCGTGTTCAGCCGCTGCTCGGCCGCGAGCAGGTCCGCCGTCAGCACGTGCTTCTCGGCTTCGAGCTTCTCACGCTCGACCGCGAGGCGATCACCGTGCCGCCGCAGTTCCGCCGCCTCGGTGTGCAGAGCCGCGATCCGCCCGTGCAGGTCGCGCACGGCCGCGGCCAGCGCGGCCGAGCGCCGCCGCACCACGTGCTCCAGGCTCTGCCGAACCGCCGTCCCGAGGTCAGGAGACGTCACGTCCTCGCCGGCGATGCCGACGACGCCGACGCACCGCCCGCTCTCATCGGTCACGCGCGCGCGCAGCACGGCGATCGTCCGCGGGATGCCCGCGACCGGGAGCACGTCCTGCGATTCCGTGATCCCGTGCGAGTGCATTGCACGCCGATCCGCCTGGCGCAGCGCCGCCGCTGCCTCGACCCCGAACAGCGATTCGTCCGTCTGGTTGACGATCTCGCCGGGGGTCAGCCCGAGCAGCCGGGTGAATGCCTCGCTCGCCAGCAGGTATTTCCCGTCCGGATCCTTGACGAACACGCGCATCGCCGGGTGATTGAACACCATCAGCAGGTTCGATTCCGCCCGGTGCTGTGCCGCCGCGCTCGCGACGGCACGCCCCATGAAATGACGGACCAGGAAGTAGATCAGCACGCTCGAAGCGGCGACGAAGAACCACCCCTTGCTCGTCTGGAAGTACGTGAGCCGGGCGGCATCCGTCGTGAACGCGGCCACCACCTCGTCGGAAAGGAAGATCCACAGTCCGCCGACGACGCCGTACACCGCAGCGACGATCAACGCTCGCTCCGAAACCGTCGAATCTCGCTCTGCCATGGTCCGTCCCCCGGGCCGTGGTCCTTCCAGCGACGGGAGATTCTACCAAAGGGCGGGCGTCCGGCGGACCCGGCTCAGGCATCCACGCCCTCACGCCGCAGCGCCTGCCGGAGCGGTTCCAGCCGATCCCCGTACCGCTCGTGTCGGGCCACCGCCGACGCGTACAGCGGCCGTCTCACCTGCTCCATCGACAGCGTCATCGCCATCCGCGGGTTCTCGTAGAACCGCAGGCACGCGTCATCCCACTCGACCCCGATCCCCTCGACGATCCGGCGGCTCTGCGGCTCCTGCTCCGCCACAAGTCGCTCGTAACGCACCTCGAGCACGGGAACGCCAAGCCCCTCCGTCCAGTGTCGCATCAGACGCAGGTAGTCCGCGTAGAACGCCGCGAGGTTGTCGAAGTCGTATGCGAAGTGCATCGGACCCGCGAAGTTGTGCGTCCAGCACGACAGGCACGTGTCCACCGGATCGCGCAGGCAGTGCACGATGTGCCCCGAAGGGAACATCCGCGCGATCAGCGGCAGGTACAGGAAGTTCAGCGGCAACTTGTCCGTCACGCGGTCAGCCGTCCCCTCGATCGACTTCAGCGCGCGCAGGTAGAACGCCGCCGCCTGCACCACGTCATCCGGGCCGATCCGCGAAGGCGGCGGCAGCGGCAGCACGCTCGCCGATGACGTGTTGTGCAGCCGCGCCATGACGTGCCGCGTGATCCCAAGCTCGCCCGCGCCGTAGCAACGCGGATGGCTCGCGATGATCTGCTCGACCAGCGTCGTGCCCGAGCGAGGCATCCCCACGATGAACACGGGCCGGTCGCTCGGCATCGGGCACGGCGACACGTTCGAGAACGCCTCACGCGACCAGTCCGCGATCGCACGATCCACCGACGCTCGAAACCCCGCCCGATCCCACCGACCTTGGTGCAGCCTGTTCGCCGAATCGAACGCATCGAACGCCTCGTCGTACCGCCCCAGCGCCTGGTACACATGCCCCAGCTGGAACAGCAGCCTCTGCCTGCCCAGCGGGTGCACGTTCGGGCGATCCACGTGCCGCCGCAGATTGCCAAGCCCCTCCTCGGCACGACCCAGGTGCAGGCACAGTTCCGCATGAACCGCGACGGCCTCCGGGTGTGCATCGTCGCGCGACGCCGCCGGGGCAACCAGTGCCAACGCCTCCTCCCGCTCACCCATCGCCCCCATCAGGTGGGCAAGCCCGCCCACAGCGCCCGTGTGGTCCTTGTTCAGCCAAACCGCCTTCTCGAACGTCGCCCGCGCCTCCTTCATCAGGCCGATGTTGCGGTACACGTTCGCCAGCACGAACACCCGCTCGGCCGACATCGGCTCCAACTTCGCCGCGCGCTGCATGTGCTCCACCGCCTCGCGGTGCTGCCCGATCTGCAGGTACGCAAGCCCAAGCCCCTGATGCGCGTCCGCGTTCCGAGGCTGCGCCTTGATCGCTGCCTGGTACATCTGGATCGCGGACTGGACCTGCCCGCTCGCTTGCATCCGGCGGGCCTGCTGCGTCAGTTCGGCTGGTGTCGGCATCGTGCGCTCCGGCGTCCCGTCCTGCTCCGGTTTCGAGCCACAAGCCTATCCACCGCGCCCCCGCAGGCTCTCCAGATCACGCCAGTACCCCGGATACGTCTTCGCCACGCAGCCCGGATTCCTGATCCAAACGCCGGGCCGCCGAAGGCCCACCAGCGACAGAGACATCGCCATGCGATGATCGTCGTATGTCTCAAACTCCACCGGCGCGACGCCCTCCGAGCAGTCGATGCCCCCGGCCGGAGGCGTGATCGTCAGCGTCCCCGCATCGCCGCCCGTTCCCGGTTCCACGCGAACACCCACCTTCCCCAGCTCACGCTCCAGCGCGGCGATCCGGTCGCACTCCTTGTCCCGCAACGTCCCCAGCCCGCGGAGCACCGACGTCCCCCCCGCGAAACCCGCCACCACGGCCAGCGTCATCGCCGCGTCCGGCATCCGCGACAGGTCAGCCATCACAGGCCGGAGCGATTCAACACCTGTCACCGTCGTCGAAACGACGCCGCCGGCCGACCCGTCCGTCACCCGGCACCCCATCCGCGAGAGCAGGTCGGGGAAGCGAGCGTCCGCCTGGAGCGAGTCCGTCCCGAGCCCGACGACCCGGCACGACGCGCCGGCAAACAACGCCGCCGCGCCCCAGAAGTACGTCGCGCCGGAGGCGTCCGGCTCCACGTCGTACTCGAAGGCGTCAAGCCCGGGCCGAGCATCGCCGTCCGGCGATTCCGGCGGGCCGACACGCGCCACGCGCATGTCCTCGCTTGTCATCACCGACGCCCCGAGCGCGCTCAGCAGGTTCAGTGTCATCTCCACGTACGACGCGCTCGTCACTTCTCCCAGCAGTCGCACCGTCACGCCGCCGCGAAGCCACGGGGCGGTCAGCAGCAACGCCGACACGAACTGGCTCGACCGCGTCGGCGCGATGTCCAGTCGCGCGGGCGCGCGCACCCCGCCCTCCGGCGGAACCAGGCGCACCGGCGGACACCCCGCCGTCTCCAGGTACTCGGCGCGAACGCCGAACGCTCGAAGCACGTCGATCAACTCGCCGATCGGACGCCGTCGCATCCGTTCGTTGCCGTCGATCGTCACCGATCCGTCCGCGAGCATCACCGACGCCGCCAGGAACCGTGTCGCCGTTCCCGCGTTCCCCAGGTCCAGCCGCACGCCGCCGGTCGGGACCCGCCACTTCCCCCCGACCCCGGTCACGCGCACCGCGCCGCCGTCTCGCTCGACCGTAGCGCCGAGCGCGGTCGCCGCGGCCGCCATCCGCTCGGAATCGTCCGCGTCGATCAACGCCCCTCGGATCACCGACGTTCCCCGGGCCAACGCCGCCAGCAGCACGACCCGGTTCGTCAGGCTCTTGCTCCCCGGCGGCCTCACCGTCACGTCAAACGGGGCGCCGCCGCGCGCCACGCGAAGCGGCGCGACCGGCAACGGATCGGGAAGCGAAAGCGGAGGGGTCATCGACGCCATGCTCACCTCGGAGGGGCCTGACCGTCCGATCCACCCTCGGCATCCGCGGCGGAACGGAACACGGCCACCACGTCCTCCACCGGAATCACGAACAACCGGTTGTCACCCTCGAAGTCCACCGGCACCGCGCCCTTCGGGTTGAACAGCACCCGGTCATAACGCCGAACCGGGTAGTCAGGGTCACGCTCAACTTGCGACGAAACCGCGACGATCCGCCCCGTGAGCGTCGGAATCTCGATCTTGTCCGGCAGGTGAAGACCGCTCTTGGTCTGCTTGCGGTCCTCGTCCTTGCGCACCAGCACGCGCTTGCCGATCGGCTCGACCGTCTCGAGTCGAGACGCCGGGGCAGTCCGCCTGGGTTTGTCACGACTGGTCATCGTCTCACTCTATCTCGGCGCGTTCCGGCCGCAAAAAAACCCCCGCCCGCCGGAGGGCGGACGGGGGCGTTCGATCGGAACCCGGACCCATGCCCGGGCATGCGGATGATCGATCAGGCGCGACGGCGACGGGCCGCGACCAGGCCGCCGAGGCCGACGAGGGCCAGCGACGCCGGGGCGGGGACCACGTCAAACTTGAAGCCCTCGATGGTGGGCGTGAACTCCTTGGAGGTGCCGAAGGTGTCGATGTAGACAGAGTGGTTCAGGTGGTTGGTCGTGCCGCCGCTCACCGTGCGGTTCGAGTAGTCGTTCGGCTGCCAGGTCATGGAGTACACCATGATCGGGTTGCTCTTGTCGATGCCGGCGTTGAAGAACTCGGGGAGCTGGAACGTGTCGCAGACGAGGATGTCGTTGTTCGCCTGCAGATTGCCGTCGCCGTTCGACAGTGCCTTCAGCTTCGGGTTGGCGCCGCGGGACGTGTACGTGCCGGTGTCCAGGTTGCCCGTGCCCTTGATGTCAAAGATCGAGCCGGCGTAGTGCAGGCCGGGGGCGGTGAACTGGGCGTAGAGCGTCAGGACGGCAGACTCGCCGGCGCTGATCACGCCGTCGTTGTTGCCGGTGTCGCCGACCGTCCAGTACCAGTGGATCTGCTGCTGAGCCGAGGCCGCGCCGGCGATGCCGGCCAGAGCGAGAACTGCGAGAGCGCGCTTCATGCTGAATCTCCTCACTTCTTCAGTGACGTTGATGGGACCGTGTCCGGTTTCCGTTCGAGCCTCACATGGGCTCGTCTTTCCTGACCCGCTGGAACATGCCCCACACTCCGCACTTCGGCAAGCAATCTTGTCGCTGCAACCCAAAAAAAATGCCATCCCGCCCGCCCTCCGCCTGAAAGGTGCATCCCGGGCCTCAGGCAGGGACGTATACTATGTGTTGCATAGTCTGTGACACAGGAATCAAGCCATGAGGCTCGAACGGGAACTGATGCGGGGTGCCGGCCCTGTGGCCGTACTCCGGCTGTTGTTTGTGCGGCCTATGTACGGGTATGAACTCGTCGACACCCTTGCAAGCCGCACCGAGGGCGTCCTCGCCATGGGCCAGAGCACCCTCTACCCCCTCCTCTACAACCTCGAAGCCAAGGGCCTGATCCAGGCCGAGTGGCGCGAGGGCGAAGCCGCCCGTCCCCGCAAGTACTACTCCCTGACGGGTGCCGGAAAGCGGCGCCTCGAGACAGACTCGAAACAGTGGGCAGCGCTGGCCCAGGTCATGACCGCGCTCGGGGTGATCGGGCCGGAAGCCGCGGGGGTGGGAGCCTGAATCGTGACCACGACCCCGGCCGGGTGGCCTCGTTGGGAGGGTCACACACTCCCGTCCGGCCGGCGCGCTGGAGACTTGCGACTCGTTCGGCCTTCCCGGCCGCATCGCCGATCTGGTCGGGCGCACGGTGAACGGGACGCGCCTGTGGTGCTCCGAGCAGGCCGAGATCGCCGCCTCGCTCACGACACAGATGGGCCGCGACCGCCACCGGGGCGACTGGGTCTTCTGGCCCGTCATCAACCCGCCGGAGGAATAGCCGCCGCGTGCGCGATCCGGGCACGCTTGCCACCTACCATCGCGCAAGCCCATGCGCAGGCGCGTGCTGCTCACGCTCTTCCTCGCCGCACCGATCCTCGTGGTGGCCGGGCTTCTCTACGCCGTCGCCCTCTCGCTCGAACGCGGCGTGCGCCTCGCCGCCCCGCCCGTCGGCGCGGGCGCGGGCCAGACCGGCGGCGCGAACGCCCTCGGCGAATACCTCGCCGGACGATCGCGCCTCGTCCCCGCCGAGTCCCTCCCCGGCGGCGTCGCGATCGTCCTGCACGACGCCTCGGGCCGGTCCTCCGAGGCACGCCCGGTCTTCATCATCATCGACGACGCCGAGCCGCGCCGCATGGCCCGGCGCGCCGACGGCGCATGGATCGCCCTGCTCGACCAGCGCACCGAACCAGGCCGCGCCGCGCTGCGCTTCGCGCTCGGCGAAGAGCACGCCCCCGAAGTGGATGCCGAAGCCCGCGAGATCGGGCCTCGCCGTCTCCCGCTGACCGACCCGGCCGCCCGCCCGCCGGGATCGGAACCACCCACCTTCGAGTTCACGGCGGTGGGGTTCCTGGAGCATCGAGGAGGCTGAGGCTCGCTCCGTGCCTCAGTCGCGATCGCGCCCGTGCACGCCCCACGGGGTTGTCCCGAAAGGGATGTAGGGCCAGTTGGGGTAGCGATACACGACCGGCGTGGCGTCGCGCGCATGCATAAGGCGAACGTGTCCATCGACGAACCACACGGCGCCGGGCCTCGGAGAGGTGTAGAGAGCGAGGTCGGTATAGTCGATGAAACCGCTGGCGGAGTGTGCCGAACCGCCCCAACCGTGCCAGACAAAGATCTCCCTTGCCCCGGCCTTGAGCGAGGGAAAATGAACGGATGAGATGCGCTGAACGCGCGCGCCGAGTCTGTTACGCCAATCAGGCTCAGGCAGGGAGGGATCGAGGTATCGCACATCGGCGTACCACGATTCGCTCAGCCAATAGTCGATCGAGCGGGATTCCGGCGGGAACTGGTTCGCGGGGCAGTACAAAACATCGGAAAAGGGGAGTTCGAGCCCGGTCACCTCCTGCCATGCCTTTGATTGCAGCGCGTCGGCCATCTGGACCGAATACTCGACCCAGCGGGAGGGGTCTTGCGTCACCTCGGGAGAGTCGGGTACGATGACGATCGGAGTGTCGCGGAAGTCGAGTGCATACATCGAGAGGTGCTGTCCGACGCTTGAAATGTGAGCGCGGCAGGCGATCTCGGTCGCCGAGAGACGCGCTTTGTCGAGAGCGGGGAGAACAAGCGAAAGCAGGATGGCGACAACCCCGAGGCACACGAGCAGTTCGAGGAGTGAAAAACCGGCTTTGCGCATCGAGGACGAATCGCGCAATCCCATGCTAGAACAGGGGATACATTGAATCGAGGGCCTACGGTCCATGGATTCAACTTCTCCCTTGACACGCCTGGGGGGGGGGGCGCGGTAGAGTGCGAACATGGAAAAGAGGCTCTTCATGGGCAGGCCAAGTGGTGCTCGTTGCTGCTGCTGGATCCTCGCGGTCCTTGCAGTCGCCGGCGGGGTCGCGGTCGGGAGCAACTGCAACAAGTCCATCATACCGGTGATCGAAACCTTGAGCGAGAACCAGTCCTGCGATTACTATGCGCTCTGCGACTTGGGGGAGTCCTGTGCGGGTTTCTCGCCGCCGTTCCAGGCGTACAAGGAATGCGGCGATCAGGTGCCGTACCAGGGCTCCTGCGTCGTCTTTACGGGAGGCTCGTGGGATCCAGATCTTCAGACGTGCGTCGGAGGCGATGTGTACGATCACTATGTCCTCCAGGCTCAGCTCGTGGCCTACCCGAATCCTGTGCCGTGTGTCGGCAGTGGGGGTGGTGGCGGCGGACAGTGAACTACGTGGGTGTTGGATAGTCCGGATGGCGACCATGAGTGGTGGTGCATTGTCGATGCCGCAACGACTCGTTCTGGTTGCGTGTTGGATGCTCTGCTTCCTCTTCCTCCCTTTGGCGAGGGGGCAGGCGTCCCATTCTTCGGCGGATGCGGTGCTCATGAAGTGGGCATCACAGTACGCGCGCGTCCGTTCGGCAGAGATTGTCTGGGAGAGACCGATCGGTACCTTCGACCAGAACGGCGGACTGATCGAGGTGCGATGGCTCCGGGAGACGACGAGGTTCCGCTGGCCCGATGCGTTCCTGCAAACCGGCGACATGGTTGCCGCGGAAGCAAAGAACACGACGGGAGCAGCACTCACTGCGCGGCGCTTGCCATCCCGTTTTGGTAGGGCGATCGAGCCGGGAGGACGGGCGGTCTCGCTCCTGCCTCTCTCCCGAGTGGGCGGGAGAGAGGAGTTCGTGCTCGGAAGTGCGCCACAGGAACTGCGAACCGAAGCGTTACGTCTCGCGTCGAACCTGCCCGTCTTGTTCGCGCTGGCAGTTCTTGACGGTGATATCGGAATCAAGTGGACATCGGTCGAGCCCTGGCGCGTTCTGGGGGTTGCGAGTCAGCGCGGCCATGATTACGGATTTGTGATAACTCATGGCGACTTGGGTTGGATTCTAAGCGAGTGGTCGTCGCTCGACAGGCAGGGCAGACAGACATCGACGACGACGTACCTTGCCTACGAGTTCGTGGATTCGATGGGTGCCGCCGTGCCCGTCTCATGGCGGCACACTGTCGCTCCGGACGCGATCGCCCGCCTCGGTCTGAAGATAAGTCCCGAACCGAACACGGATGAGCGCTCGCCGGCCCGTCTCGTTTCCGCCGTCGTTCTGGACGACATTCCCGATGAGCAGCTGCGGCTATCGCTCGGTGATGCTGTCCGGATCGAAGGTTCCACGGGAGCGATCCTTGATGCCTCGGGTGCCGTGCTCGGCCGACTGCCCACCGCCGCTCGCGGACGCAGCGCGCCGATCCGCTGGTCGGCTGTGCTGGGAAGCGTCGGCGTGGGTCTTCTCGCGGTTGGTGCCGGGTTATGGGTGTTCAAGCGGTTCGGCGCAAAGTGACGCCATGATGAATCGGTTCGCGCGCGTTTTCGGCCGAGCGGCTTGGTCGGTCGTGGCCGCAGGGTTCGCGTATGTGTTCATCGCATCCGGTGTTCGGAAGCTGACGGACGCCTCCGCCTTTTACTCGTCACTCCGCGGGTTTGCGCTCATTCCCGAGGTCATGATCCGACCCGTTTCGTTCTGGATCCCAATCATCGAATGCTTGATCGGCGCCTTGCTCGCGGTTTCGCTTGTCTGGATCCGCTTGGCGGCGCTCGCGTCATCGGTCGGTGTCGGAGTTCTTCTGGGGTTTGCGGCGTTTCTATCGTGCGAGGCGATTTTCGGCGATGCCGAACTCCCTTGCGGATGTCTCGGGGGAGAGTCATCCGGGACTGTTCTGCAAGGCGCGATCCGCAACGCAGGGTTCGCGATCGTTCTGATGCTGGCGGGCCTTGCGGGCTGGAATACACGTGGAGAGCCGGGTCAGGTGCGCACGAGTTGCAGTGTCCGGTAGTTCCCTTCCAGAATCTCCTTCGACGGCGCGCCCATCCACCGTTCCAGCACGGTCGCGTAGACCTGCCGGAAGTCGATGCGGAACTTCAGGTCGCCGTCGTCGAGGTCGCGCATGGAGGGGTGCTCGCCGTGCAGCCCCGCGCGCACCATCGGCCCCAGCACGAACATCGGCGCGGCCGTGCCGTGGTCCGTGCCGCCGGAGGCGTTCTGCCCCACCCGGCGCCCGAACTCCGAGAACACCATCGTCATCACGCGCTTGTCGTTCTCCTGCGCCTTGAGGTCCGCGTAGAACGCCCGCACCGCCTCGGCGAACGTCCGCAGCAGGTTCGCGTGCTGGCCGTTCGCCCCCCCCTGCCCGGCGTGCGTGTCGAAGCCGCCGAGATCGCAGTAGTACACGCGCGTCTTCAGCCCCGCGCGGATCATGCTCGCGATCATCGCCAGGTTCCGCGCCAGCCCCGACCCCGGGTACTGCACCAGCGGCCGCTGCGCCACCGCCCGCCGGATCAGGTCGCTCGACACCTGCGCATCCAGCGCGGTGCGCATGAGGAACGACGCCTGCGAGTTCGCGTCCGCGCCCTCGGGCACGCCCGCCGTCGTGATCGCGCGGTACGGCTCCTGCAGCGACTCGTGCACGTCCTGCCCCGTCCAGCGGAACAGGTTGGGCGTCTCGAACGCGACCGGCTGCAGCCGCCGCCCCTGCATGGCCAGCGGCGCGGTGCGCCCGATGGCGATGCCCGGCTGCGGGTTTGTCTGCGTCTGTTCCGCCGTGCCGGACTCGCCCTTGCCGAAGCCGCAGCACTGCGAGTCGTAGTACCGCCCGATCCACCCGTCGCCGGTGCCCGAGGTGTCGGCCGTGTGCCAGATGTCCATGCTCTTGAAGTGCGAGCGGTTGGGGTTCGGGTAGCCGACGCCCTGCACGATCGCGGCCAGCCCCTCGTCGTACATCTCCTTCAGCGGCGCGAGCGCGGGGTGCAGCCCGATGCCGCCTGCGCGCGCATCGAGCCGCAGTGCCTGCTGCTGCGTGACGGCGATGCCCTGCCTCCGCCGAAAGTACTCGTCCTCGCCGAACGGCACGACCGTGTTCAGCCCGTCGTTGCCGCCCGAGAGTTGCAGCACCACGAGGATGTGGTCCTCCGGCACGCCGGGGATGGACGACATCCCGAGCGCAGGCATCGGCAGGCCGAATGCGGAGCGCTGGAGGAACGCCGGCAGCGTCGCCGCGGCCGACGCCATCACCAGCCCGGAATGCAGGAACTGACGACGAGTGAACGCGGCAGGATCAGAGAGCGGCATGGGAGTCTCCCAAATCGCCAAATGGCCAAATCGCCAAATGGCCAGATCAGAACTGCGTCAAGGGCACGGCATTCGGTGTGGTTCAACTTCCATCGGCCGACACGTCATCCCCAGTGTGCAACATACTCCATTCCGAATTTGGCCCTTTGGCCATTTGCTCATTTGGCCATTTGCTCACGTCAACTGGTATTCCGGCATCGCCGTGATGATCAGCAGCAGCCCGGTGATCATGTCGTTGCTCACCCTGCCGCCGTGCGATGCGACGAACTGCTCGAGCGTCGCCCGGGCGTGCGCCGGCGAGCCGCCGATCGTGAACCGCAGCAGGTAGTCGATCACCCGCGACGGGTCCGTCCGTGCCGACTCGTCCAGCCCGCTCAGCAGCGGGGCGGGGTCGTACTTCTGCTCGTCCGCCAGCGGGTCGTACCCCTGCGGCCGCTTGCCCGTCAGCAGGTACGCGAGGATGTTCTGGCGCACGAACAGCGTCGAGGTGTTGATCCACGCCCGCCCGCCGGCCCACCCCGCCACGCTCGGCGGGAAGAGCAGGCTCTGCCCCATCAGGTCCATCGCGTCGAGCAGGATGGACAGGTCGCGCGCCGGCGTGAGCAGCGAACGCACCGCGCCGACCACGAGCTCCGTCGGACTCTTGATGTGCTGCCCCATCACCTCGGGTGAGTAGAAGTGCTCGCTCAGGAAGAGCCGCCGCAGCACGGGCTTCACCGCGTACCGCGAGCGCAGCATCTCCGACGCCATCTCGCGCAGCGCCGCCGATGAGTCCCGCGAGAGGTCGCGGTCGTTCTCCGGCAGTTCGGCGGCGAAGAACGCGTACAACTTGCGGCACATGAACCGTGAGCACGCCGGCCGGGCCAGGATCGCCCGCACGAACCCGTCGCCGTCGAGGTTCCCTCGTACGCCGAGGATGTCCTTCGCGCCCGTGTCGTGGTTCCCCTGGTCGAAGAAGAACTCGTCGTCGCGGAAGGTGTAGCCGGTCAGGGCGCGCGCCCCCTCCTTGATGTCCCGCTCCGTGTAGTTCCCCACCCCGAGGCTGAACAGCTCCATCAGTTCCCGCGCGAGGTTCTCGTTGGGCCGGTCGCGGCGCGAGTCGTTGTTGTCCAGGTACGCCAGCATCGCCGGGTCGCGGATGATGCGGAACATCAGGTCGCCGTAGTTCCCCAGCGCGTGCGACCGGAACATCTGATTCTGCTGGAACATGTGGTACGAGTCTTCGATCGTCCGGTACGACGTGGCGAAGTGCCCGTGCCAGAAGAGCGTCATCTTCTCCTCGAGGGGCCGTGGCGTCTCGATCATCCGCGCCAGCCACCACCGCTGCACTTCGCGGATCTGCCGACGGTCGTCCCGCTGTCGCCGCTGCTGCTCGAGCCGCAACTGCGCCAGCGCGTTCTCGTCCTGCGTCTGCCGAGCGCGGCGGATCGTCGCCTGCTCCTCCGCCGTCGGCGGGCGCATGATCGAAGAGTTGAACTCGTCCGCACGCACCTCTCGGAACGCGACCTTCTCCGCGTCCAGCAGGTAGTCCACCGCTCTCGTCGGCCCCCACGACACCAGCGTCTGCACCTGCTCCGGGGTCCCACCGAACCCCGCCCGCCACAGCAGGTGCCGGGCCTGGTCATAGCCGAACGCCTCGGGGCGAATCTGGCTGGTCGGGCTTCGAGTCGAGGCCTGCTGCATCGATGCCTCCGAAAGTTCGATCCGCACCCCCGCCCGAGGGGATGCCCGCGCCCGTCCGGTCAACGCCGCCACGCCGACCGGATTGCACCCTTCCTCCAGTATGAGGTCGGGCGACCGGTGATGGAACATTCGTCTTCGGGTTTATCCGGCTTTCTGGGCGGCATTTCCACGCCCCGCACGCCACGCCAGGCGCGTCCAGACCACCGCCAGCGCGGCCAGAGCGAGCAGCAACGCCCCGTTCGCCTGGTGAAGCGTCCCCGCAAGCGCTTCCGCCAGCGGCACCGCCTCGGCGTGAGGCAACTGCTCGCTCGTCGGCACAGGCCCCCGCCGCGGCGTCGAAAGCACCGCCCAGAACGCCACCCACCCCAGCGCGAACTGCACCCCCACGACCACCACCAGCCCAGTCCCGAGCCTGCGAACCAACCGCGACACCGCGTCCGCCCCGGACCTGCTCCGGAGCACGAACCCGGCCGCGAACGCCAGCCCGACCACCACAAGCGAGAATCCGATGTGCGTCCAGAGGGCGTGCATCGCGCCCGGCGAGTCCTCGCGGCGCAGGTGCCGGAACGCAGCGCCGAGCAGCAGTTGCATGAGCAACGCGTGCAGCGTGCCCGTTGCCAGCGCCTTGCGCCTGCGGTCGGCCGGGTCCGGTGCGATCTCGGCGGTGCGAGAGAGCGGTGCGAGCCACGCCGCGACACACACCGCCAGCGCGAGCACTGCCTGCCCAAGCACGCCGTGCACGATGCCGAGTTTCGCGCTCCCTTCCGTCACGCGCAGGCCGCCCAGCACGCCCTGCAGGCACACGACCGCGAACGTCAGCGCCACCCAGAATCGGACCGGCCTCCCTGCCGGCGACAGGCCGGCCATCACCGTCAGCGTCAGGAAGCACAGCCCGACCATCGCGCCGAACAGCCGGTGCGTGTGCTCGAAATACACCCGCGGTTCCGACATCAGCGAGATCGGATACAGGAACATGTTCGCGCCGAAAGTGTCGGGCCACCCCGTGACCGCCAGCCCGCTCTCCGTGCTCGTCACCGTCCCGCCGATCAGGATCAGCGGCACGACCGCGACCGCGGCCACCAGCGCCAGTCGCCCAAGCCACGACTCGCCCTCGCGCAGCACGGGCCGAGGCCCACGCGTCGCGGAGCCGATCGCACCACCGATCGTGCCGACGACCGCGCCGAGTGCGACGAACCCGGCCGCCGCAAGCGCGGCATTCGGTCTCACCGCCGGCTGCCCCCCCGTGTAGGTCGCGGGGTCCGCCTGCTCGACGAGCAGCGATCCCAGCGCCAGTAGATTCACAAATGCGGTTACAACGCCGCCTGCCGCACCCGTCATCGCGCTTGCCCCCCACGCGCTCGACAGCCCTGCCGCTGCGCCCAGCCATGCCAGCAGCAGCACGATCGCCACCGCGATCGGCGGCATGTTCAGCCCCGGGAGGTGCGTCAGGAACCACGCGCACCACATCGCCACCGCCGTCCCGAACCCGAGCGCGAGCGGGGCGGTAATCCGATCCGATTTCGGGAGAGCAGCGGAGGACTCGGCAGCCATCGGCGTCCTTTGTAAGTGTTGTGTACGGTATCGATGTTGTTGCGATCGCGTCTCATTTACTACGCAACCGGTCGCCCGGACTTGACAGACTACACGCAACCTGCGGACATTTCTGCCTCACAGCAACGGCGCATGGAAAACCGGACGGCCACCGTGCCAGGTCCGGACCTCCCGCGTCCGGCTTTTCCGGGGTCCGAGTCCCCGACAGTTCCCGCCCGCCCGTCGGCCCCGCGCGGGTCGACCAAGAGGAGCGTTCAAGGTGTCGGCACTCTTCCCGAAATGGATGAACGCCCTGCCGACGCTCGGCGCCGGCGCGGCGTTCTTCGGGCTGATCGGCGTCGTCTGGGGAACCTGGTACTGGGCCACGCCCGACTACACCCGTGTCGGCTACATGCCCACGCAGCCCGGGACGGGCTTCAACCACCAGTTGCACGCCGGCCAGTTCGGCATCGACTGTCGCTACTGCCATACCAAGGTCGAGAAGTCCCCAGAGGCGAACATCCCCAACGTGGCGACATGCATCGGTTGCCACGCCGAGGAGCGACTCCGCAACTGGGACATCCACCGCGTCGGATTCGTCCGCGAGGCCTATGCGGAAGACCGCTCCATCGAGTGGCGACGCATCCACAAGCTCCCCGACTACGTGCGCAACTTCCCGCACGACGCCCATGTGAAGGCGGGTGTTTCCTGCTTCTCCTGCCACGGCCAGATCATGGGCATGCCCGTCGTCTACCAGGCCGAGGGGCTGCACATGGGCTGGTGCCTCGACTGCCACCGCAATCCCGAGAAGAACATGGTCCCGCCGGACAAGGTCACCGACCTCGTCTGGGTGGAGACGGAGTGGCTCGCGCGCCCGATCGCCAGCCGAAACTACAACGGCGTGACCCCGCAGCAACTCGTGGATTCGCTGCGGCGCTCCCCCCCCCAGACCTGCGGAGCCTGCCACCACTGACCCCCACGGCCCACACGACCGACGAGCGAGCGGACGCATGACGCAACACCAGTGCCCATCCACCAAAGGCAAGGTCGAGCCGCCCTCCGGCCCGCGACACCTGGCGCGCCTGAACGGCCGCGCCGCGTGGCGCAGCACCGAGGAGTTCGTCGATGCCCCCGAGTTCCGCGACTTCCTCGAGCGCGAGTTCCCCGCCGGCGCGAGCGAACTCCTCGCCACCTCTCGACGCGACTTCGTCAAGTTGATGGGCGCAAGCCTCGCTCTCGCCGGCGCTGCCACCATCCCCGGCTGTCGCAGACCCGACCACAAGATTCTCGCCTACTCGCGCGAAGTGCCCGAGGAAGTCATCCCAGGCAAGCCGCTCTTCTACGCCACAGCCATGCCGCTCCCCTGCGGAGGCGCGGAAGGCCTCCTCGTCGAGACGCACGAGGGTCGCCCGACCAAGATCGAGGGCAACCCGCTCCATCCCAACAACCGAGGCCGCGCCGGCGCGGAGGCCCTCGCCAGCATCCTTGGCCTGTACGACCCCGACAGGCTTGTCAACCCGCGCTACGACAACCCGGCGCGGGGTCGGCTCAACGCCACCTGGGACGACTTCCGTGTCTGGGCCGAGCGCGAACTCAAGGCCTACGACGCCACCCGCGGCGACGGCATCGCCTTCATCGCCGAGCCGACCGAAGGCCCCGCCTGGGAGCACGCCCGCGCGATGCTGCGCAAGCGGTGGCCCAACGCCGAATGGGTCGCCTGGAGCCCGGCCTCCGTCGATGAGCCGATCGCGGGCGCTCGCATCGCCTTCGGCGAGCCGCACCGCGAACTCTTCTTCACCGAACGTGCCCGCGTCATCGTCTCTCTCGACCGCAACTTCCTCGAAGACGAGCCGGGCGCGATCGCCAACAGCCGCGGCGTTGCCTCGATGCGCCGCCCCATGAGCTCGCACGACGAGATGAGCCGCATCTACGTCGCGGAGTCCGCCTTCAGCACGCTCGGCGGGCTTGCCGACCATCGCGTGCGCCTCGCGCCTTCGCGCATCGCCGCCTTCGCCGTCGAGCTCACACGCGCCCTGCTCCGTCGTAAGCCCGACCTCCCCGGCGCGTCGCGTCTGCGCGATGCGATCGCCGCGGTCAACATTCCCGCGGGCGACGACCTGCACATCCCCGTGGCATCCGGCGAGTCCGGTTCGTTCTTCGACGCGCTCGCCGCCGACCTGCTCGCGCCCGAGCACCTCGGCCGAAGCCTCATCGTCGCCGGCGCGACGCAGCCTGCCGCCGTCCACGCCCTCACGCACGCCCTCAACGCCGCGCTCGGAAACGTCGGCACGACCGTGGCGTACATGCCCGTTTCCGAGGAACGCGCCGCCCCGGCGCACGCCGGCATCCGTCGCGTCACCGAGCGCATGCGCTCCGGCGGCGTCACCGCCGTCTTCTGCCTGAACGTCAACCCCGTCTACGACGCCCCCGCAGACCTCAACTTCGCCGAGGCTTTCGCCCGCGTGCCCGCCCGAGTCTGCCTCAGCGTCGGCGCGAGCGAGACCGCAGCCGCCAGCACCTGGAGCCTCAACGGCTCGCACTACCTTGAGTCCTGGGGCGACGCCGTCGCGAACGACGGCACCATCAGCGCGATCCAGCCCATGATCGCGCCCCTCTACGAACCCGCCCACAGCGCGCTCGAACTCCTCGCCATGCTCGCCACCGGCGAGACCGTCAGCGGCCACGACCTCGTTCGCGCCGCCTGGCGCGAGCGCCTCGGCTTTGCCGAGGGCGACGCCCGCTTCGAGAAGGTCTGGCGCCGCGCCCTGCACGACGGACTGCTCGCCAACTCCGCCCCCTCGCCCGTGCGACCGTCCGTGCGGTTCGACGCCGTTGCCGAGTCCCTCGTGAGTCTCGACATCCCAGCGCCGCCCACCACCGCGTCGATGGAACTCGTCTTTACGCTCGGCGCGGTCGGCGACGGCCGCCACGGCAACAACGGCTGGCTCCACGAGAAGGGCGACCCCGTCACCAAGGTCGCGTGGGACAACCCCGCCGCCGTCAGCCCTGCCACCGCCAAGGCCCTCAACCTCGAACCGGACCCCTACACCGCTCGTCAGGAGCCTCGCGCCCGCGTCGCCACGCTTGCCGTCGGCGGGCGCACCATCCGCGTCCCAGTCTGGATTTCACCCGGCATGGCCGACGGCGTGATCTCGCTCGCGTTCGGATACGGGCGCGAGGTCTGCGGCCTCGTGGGCACCGGTGTCGGCGTGAACGCCTACGCCGTCCGTCAGGCGGGACAGGGGCGCGTGGTTCGTGGCGCGACCCTCACCCGCACAGGCGAGCACTACCCGATCTCGAGCACGCAGAATCACTGGTCCCTCGAAAGCCGCACCGCCGTTGCACGCGAGATCGACCTCCCGGTCTTCCGCAAGCGCATGGCAGACCTTGAGCACGTCGGCAAGGCGACCGTCAAGGATCCCTACGCCACCGGCGTCGCCGAACTTGGACTGGCGGAGAAACTCGGCGAACTCAGCCACACTCCGCCGAACCTCAGCCTTTACGAGAACCCCTACAACCAGTCCCGCGGCAATCCCGATCCCCGCGCCATCGACCCCAAGACCGGCGCTCCGCCCGCTTATTCGACGCGGCCGCAGTGGGGGATGACGATCGACATGAGTTCCTGCACAGGCTGCGGTGCGTGCATCATCGCCTGCCAGAGCGAGAACAACATCCCCGTCGTCGGCAAGAAGGAAGTCGCCAAGGGACGCGAGATGCACTGGATCCGCGTCGATCGCTACTTCGTGGGCGACGACCTCAACGACCCCGAGGAGATGCTCGCGCAGCCCGTCGCCTGCGTCCAGTGCGAGAACGCGCCGTGCGAGACCGTCTGCCCCGTCAACGCCACCGTGCACGACGAGGAAGGCCTCAACGTCATGGCCTACAACCGCTGCATCGGCACCCGCTACTGCATGAACAACTGCCCCTACAAGGCGCGGCGGTTCAACTTCTTCGACTGGGCGCAGAGCAAGTTCAACGGCGGCCTCGACCCCCGCTACGTCCCCGAGAGCATGGCCAAGGACTCCGCCACCCGCATCAGATTCAACCAGAACTTCATCCCCCCGCGCCTCCGCGCCAAACTCGACGAAATCTCCAAGATGAAGCAGAACCCTGACGTCACCGTCCGCGGCCGCGGCGTCATGGAGAAGTGCACCTTCTGCATCCAGCGCATCAACCGCGCCCGCGTCGAGATGAAGCTCCAGGACCTCGACAACGTCCCCGACGGCTTCTTCCAGGTCGCCTGCCAGCAGGCCTGCCCGAGCGAGGCCATCGTTTTCGGCGACATCCTCGACCCCGACAGCGCGGTGACGAAGAACCGCACCAGCCACCGCGGCTACCTGCTGCTCGGGTACCTGAACACTCGCCCTCGCACCAGCCACCTGCTCCGGGTACGCAACCCCAACCCCTCCATCCGTGCCGCGGTGGACAACTTCCACGACCACGGCGGGCACGACAGCCACGGCCACGATGAGCCGCCCGGAGACGCACAGCACTCATGGAGACACGATCCCGTGCGACGAACCGATGACGGCGGCTACGCCCTCAGCCTGCGAGTCCTGCCGATCTCGATGGGAGCGCCGGCATGAGCGCCATGCACCCCGACAGGATCACCGCCGAGCGGCTCGCCGGTCTGGCCCCGGCCGTCGCCGCCCTGCGCGACGCGCCGACCGGCGACGGCACCCTCATCGAGGACCCCGCAGTCCGCGCCCCGCTCGTCCTCAACGACCGCTCGATTCACGATGTCACCGAGATCGTCTGCGGCTACTGCGAGCAGAAGCCGCCTGGCGGCTGGTGGCTGCCCGCGTTCTGCACCGCAGCGACCGTCGCCGGTGTCGGGATGCTGATGATCCTCTACCTCATCATCACCGGAATCGGCACCTGGGGCCTGAACAACCAGGTCGGCTGGGCGTGGGACATCACGAACTTCGTCTTCTGGATCGGTATCGGCCACGCCGGCACGCTTATCTCCGCCATCCTCTGCCTCTTCAAGCAGAAGTGGCGCACCGCCGTCAACCGTTCCGCAGAGGCCATGACCATCTTCGCCGTCATGTGCGCCGGCATCTTCCCCGCCATCCACGTCGGCCGCATCTGGTTCATCTGGATGGTCTTCCCCATCCCCAACTACAACTGGATCTGGCCCAACTTCCGCTCGCCTCTCCTCTGGGACGTCTTCGCCGTCAGCACCTACTTCACCGTCTCGCTCCTCTTCTGGTACATGGGCATGATCCCGGACTTCGCCACGCTGCGCGACCGCGCCGACCGCCGCCTCCGCCGCGGCCAGAGCGCCCGCATCCGCCTCGAAGCCCCGGGCCCCGTCAAGTTCGCCGTCGAGCTTCCCATCCTCGCCGATCGCATCCGAGCGATCGTCTACGGCCTGCTCGCCGTGGGCTGGCGATTCTCCAGCCGGCACTGGCACCGCTACGAGAACGCCTACCTCATCCTCGCCGGCATCTCCACGCCGCTGGTCCTCAGCGTGCACTCGATCGTGTCTTTCGACTTCGCCACCAGCATCCTCCCAGGCTGGCACACGACCATCTTCCCGCCCTACTTCGTCGCCGGCGCCATCTTCGGCGGCTTCGCGATGGTGCTGCTCCTGCTCATTCCCGCCCGTGAGCTCTACCCGAACTTCAAGGACCTGCTCACGCTCCGCCACCTCGAGAACATGGCGAAGATCCTGCTCGTCACCGGCATGATGGTCGGCTTCGCCTACGCGATGGAGTTCTTCATCGCCTGGTACGGCGCCAACGAGTACGAGCTTTACGCCTTCATCAACCGCGCCACCGGCCCGTACTGGTGGGCCTACTGGACCATGATCACCTGCAACGTCGTCAGCCCGCAACTCTTCTGGTCGCGGGCCATGCGCACCAACCCCGTCGTCATCTGGATCGTCGCTCTCCTCGTCACCATCGGCATGTGGTTCGAGCGATTCGTCATCATCGTCACCAGCCTCCACCGTGCGTTCCTGCCCGGCGAGTGGCACATGTTCTTCCCCACCTGGGTGGACATCCTCATCTTCACCGGGTCGCTCGGCATCTTCGTCTCGATGTTCATGCTCTTTATGCGGTTCCTCCCGCAGTTCCCGATGGCCGAGGTCAAGGCCGTCATGCCGCAGGCCGACCCGCACGGGCACCACGGCTCGCACCAGCACGGAGGGGGGCACTGACCATGGCTCTTTCCCACTACCTCCCGTTCCTCTTCCGACCGCCGACGCCGCGCTTCGTCACCGAGGCCGGCACGCCCGTCCACGGCGTGCTCGCCCAGTTCGACGACGTGGCGAAGGTCTACCACGCCGCCGAGAAGATGCGCGACCAGGGATTCACCAACTGGGATGTCCACTCCCCGTTCCCCATCCACGGCATCGAAGAGGCGATGGGACAACAGCGCACGAAGCTCCCCTTCATCGTCGGAGGCGCGGCCTTCACCGGCGTCGCCGGCGCACTCCTCATGCAGTGGTACATGAACGGCTTCGATTTCCGCTTCGTCGTCCAGGGCAAGCCCGACTTCGCCTGGGAACCCTTCCTCATGGTCACCTTTGAACTCGGCGTCCTCTTCAGCGCGTTCGCCGCCCTCTTGGGCATGCTGGCCCTCAACGGTCTTCCCCGCTGGAACCACCCCCTCCTCGCCAGCGAACGCTTCCTCTCATCCAGCGACGATACCTTCTTCATCGTCGTCGAGGCCGCCGACCCGAAGTTCGACCCCCTCGCCACGCGGCGACTGCTCGAATCCCTCGGCGCGTCCGCCATCGAACTCGTGGAGGAATCATGAGCACGAGCACGTGGCGAAGCGATCGGGCGACCAAGCGGACAGGTGCCGCCGTCCGCGCGTCCACGCACGCCCTGGCGCTGCTTCTCGCCGCAGCCTCCCTCCCCCTCATCGGTTGCCGCGGCGATCGCTCCGACAACCCCCCGCGACAGTTCTTCCCCGACATGGACGATCAGCCCCGCTGGAAGGCACAGGATCGCAGCGAGTTCTTTGCCGACGGTCGCACCATGCGCCAGCCCCCGCAGGGGGCGGTCGCCTTCGGCCGCAGCCCGGTCGTCTCCGACGAGCCTTGGGCCGCCACCTACACGCTCCAGCGCGCCCAACTCCTCAAGGCCGACGATCGCGTCTACCGCGGCGTCGATGACAACGGCAACCTCCTCACCACCATCCCCGTCGAAGTCACACCGGCCCTGCTCGACCGCGGCCAGAACCGCTTTGACATCTACTGCGCCGCCTGCCACGGGATCAAGGGCGACGGCAAGGGACTCGTCGGACAGACCTGGGCCTACCCGCTCCCCTCCTTCCACGACGATCGCTTCCTCCCCGGCGGCGCATCCAGCGCGGAAGGACACATCTTCGACGTCGCTCTGCACGGCTTCATCGGCCCAACCGGCCGACAACTCATGCCCGGCTACGCCCACGCCCTCACCGAGCACGACGCCTGGGCCATCGTCGCCTACATCCGCGCTCTGCAGCGCGCCCACCGCGCCGGCCTCCAGGACGTCCCCGAAACCGAACGAACGCAACTCCAGGGCGCGCCCAGACCCGCGCCCGCCGCGGAGGGCGGCTCATGACCACGCTCAGCGCCGAAGCCTACCAACGCCAGCTCGACGCCATCGCCGCCGAGCCGCGCATGCGCGACGAGAACGTCCGCCTCGCCGGCACGGGCGCGGCCGCCATCTCACGCTCGCTCCTCTTCGTCGGCGCGGCCGGACTCGCCCTCACCGTGATCGGCGCGTTCGTCTACGGGCTGCGACACGCCCTCGCCTCCTACCTCGTCGGCGCGGCCGCCGTTCTCGCCCCATGTCTCGGCGCGCTCCTCTTCACCATGGTCCTCCACCTCGTCAACGCAGGATGGGCAACCTCCGTCCGCCGACAGGTCGAGAACCTGATGAGCATGCTGCCACTCGCCGTCGGGCTGATGATCCCCGTGCTGCTCATCGAGACCCTTACCAGCGGCACGCTCTACGCCTGGATGGACCCGGACCTGCGCGCGCACTCCTACCTCCTCGAAAAGAAGGCGCCCTACCTCAACGTTACCTTCTTCCTCATCCGCGCTCTCTTCTACATCTTCGTCTGGACCTATCTCGCTCGACGTCTCTGGTGGTACTCGACGGAGCAGGACCGCACCGGCGACCGCTGGCTCACCGCCCGCGCCCGCTGGACCAGCGCGTGGGGCATCCCCGTCACCGCTCTCACCCTTGCCTTCGCGGCCTTCGACTGGCTGATGAGCCTCGACTACGAGTTCTTCAGCACCATGTGGGGCGTCTACTACTTCGCCGGCGCGTTCATGTCCTGCTTCGCCATCGTCGTGCTCACCCTCTTCTCGGCCCGGTTCGTGGGCAGACTCAACGGCCTCGTCACCGAGGACCACTTCCACGACGTCGGCAAGCTCCTCTTCGGCTTCACCGTCTTCTGGGCCTACATCGCCTTCAGCCAGTACTTCCTCATCTGGTACAGCAACATCCCCGAGGAGACCCGCTTCTTCCTCGACCGCAAGACGGGCGGGTGGGAGAACCTCTCCTTCATCCTCGCCGCCGGACACTTCATCGTGCCCTTCATCTACCTCATGGCCCGGCGCATCAAGCGCACCCCCGTTCTTCTCTCGCTCGGCGCGTGCTGGCTCCTGCTCATGCACGTCCTCGACATGGTCTGGGTCGTGCGGCCGACGGTCTACGTCCACCCGATGAACGAAGCCTGGCTGGAGGCGATCCGGGCCGGTGCGGGTGCCGAGGCCGCCCAGGCCGCTCGCGACGCCCAGGCCGGTCCCGGCCCGTCCGCGTGGTGGCTCGACGTTGCCGCCACCGTCGGCGTCATCGCCGTCTTCGCAGGCTTCTATGTCCGAAAGGTCGCTTCCGGGCCCCTCCTTCCCCTCAAGGATCCCCGCCTGCCCGAGGCGATGGAGCACAAGAACTATGTCTGACCACCCCCGGACCCAGCCGACCCAAAACCCGGGTCCGGGCCTGCTCGTCCTGTCGGACAGGAATGCATATTGTTTGGCAAGAGTTACCCGGGGCCGGGGGGCCGCATCGGAGACCGGTCGATGAGCGCGCACCAAGAGCCGCACGAGACGCCGATCGTCCACGAGGAGCCGGATGCATGGCACCGGCACACCTTGGACGAGGGCAAACCGCAGCACGAGCACGGCGCTCGCGCCAAGCCCGCCATCCTGGCGGTCGTGTGTATCTCGATGATCGTTTCGGTTGTCGCAATGGTGCTCGGCGTCGCCGTCTACTTCGAGTGGTACGTCACCCGCCTCAAGGCCCAGCGCACCGAGACCATCACCGCCGCGACGAAGGCACGCAGCGAGAAGGAAGCGGCCCGCAACGCGCTCGCAGCCCCGAGCGTCTGGGTGGACCGCGACACGGGCACCGTCACCATCCCCATCGAGCGAGCCAAGCGTCTCGTCGTCGAGGAGTACCGGAGGTCCGGCACGAGTGGCAGCTGACCGGTTCACAACCAGCGTTCGTGCATGGGCGGCACGCTTCGCGCTGCTCGCCGTTCTCGCTGCGCAGGCCGCGAACGCGCAACTGCTCTCGAAGGAACTCCCCGAGCAGGTGCGCGGCCTCGAAGTCGTCGATCGCCGCGGCCAGCCCACGCCACCCGACGCCGTCCTCGTCAACCACGACGGCAAGGCGGTTCCCTTCGGCTCCTACTTCAACACCGACGGCCGTCCGATCATCCTCGTCCTGCAGTACTACCGATGCCCGATCGTCTGCCCCGTCGTGCAGCAGAAACTCGTCGAGTGTCTCAACCAGCTCGACTACACCGCCGGCAAGGACTTCCAGGTCGTCGTCGCCAGTTTCGACCCGAGCGAGCGCACGCCCGTCGCCGCCTCGGCACGCCAGCACACACTCGAGTCCTACGACCGCGAGAAGACGCCCGGAGTCCGCGCCGGCTGGGCCTTCCACACGGGCGAGGAGCAGCACGTCCGCCGTCTCGCCGACGCCGTCGGCTACGACTACCGTGCCCTGCCCAACGGCGAGTACAGCCATCCCGTCGCCTTCTTCGTGCTCACGCCGGACGGCCGCGTCTCGTCCGCTGTCTACGGCTTCGAGTACCCGCCGCGAGAGGTCCGCCTCGCGCTGCTCGACGCCTCCGGCGGTCGGATCGCCCAGTCGATCGGCGACTATTTCCTCCACTTCTGCTATCGCTACGACCCGACCGCGGGCACGTACACGCTCGCCGCATTCCGCGTCATGCAGATCGGCGGGGTGCTCGCCATGATCGGCGTCTTCGGCCTCATCGCCGCCCTCCTCGCCCGCGAGCGCATCGTCCGTCGCAGGCGAACCCGGGGCCGGCGCTCCGACGCTTCCACAACGCAAGCGCCCGCACGCGGCGCGCTGGCAGGGCAGACCACATGACCGCAACAACCCTCACAACCCTCGCGCAGCGAACCGGCCCCGTCCACGACATGTTCTTCCGTGGAAGCGCGGCGTGGGACAAGGGCGTCGCCACCGACAGCCTGTTCATGTGGGTCTTCTGGTTCTCCACCTTCTGGTTCGTCCTCCTCATGGGCCTCATGGTCTGGTGGGTCTACAAGTACCGCCGCCGTCCCGGCGTCCCCGCCCCGCGCAGCGTTTCGCACAACGCGCCGCTCGAAGTTGTCTGGACCGTCGTTCCCTCGCTCTTCCTCGGCTACATCTTCTTCCGCGGCTTCCACGCCTACATCGACAAGCTCGTCCCCCCCGCCGACTCGATCGAGATCGTCGTCAAGGGCATGAAGTGGAACTGGACCGCTACCTACCCCAACGGCGCCATCTCCCCCGAAACGACGCATCTCGGCGCGAGCAACGTTCCCGTCATCGTGCTCCCCGCCGGGCGTGCGATCCGCTTCAAGATGTACAGCGACGACGTGATCCACTCCTTCTGGATCCCGGACTTCCGCATGAAGTTCGACGTCATGCCCAACCGCTACACCAGCTTCTGGATCCAGCCCATGCAGCCCGGCGAGACCCACTGGGTCTTCTGCGCCGAGTACTGCGGCGACCAGCACTCCGAGATGGCCGCCGTCATTCGCGTTGTCACCGAGGCCGAGTACAACGACCTCGTCGGGCAGTGGGGTATGGTCGGCGGCACCCCGCAGGAGATGGGCGAACGCGCCGCACGCAAGCACGGCTGCTTCGCGTGCCACTCCATCGACGGCACACGCAACGTCGGCCCCACCTGGCGCAACGCCTACGGCAACCCCGTCCCGCTCGCCGACGGCTCCTCGATTCCCGGTGACGACCGCACCGCCTGGGATAACTACATTCGAGAGTCCATCCTCGTGCCGGGAGCAAAACTGCACGCGGGCTACCCCAACCAGATGAACTCCTTCCAGGGCATCATCACCGAGGACGAGATCCTCTGGATCACCGCCTACATCCGCAGTCTCAGCGACCACCCGCTCGGCGCGGCCGCGCTCGAAGCCGAGCAGGCCGCAAATCCCGAAGGCGACGCGCCCGCGAACGGCCAGGGAGCCAACGGGGGGCCGAACTGAACCACCCGGCGCGCCGAGACGCGCCATTCCGGGAGCGACCGGCTCCGAAGGCGAGCGACCGATGAGCACCATACCTGCCGCACACGACACCGCCCACGGGCACCACGACGAGGGGAGCTACCTCACCCCGCGCGGACCGTTCCTCTCCACCGTCGTCGCGTGGGCCACCACCATCGACCACAAAAAGATCGGCGTCATGTACCTCGTCGCCGTCCTCACCATGTTCTTCCTCGGCGGCGTCGCCGCCATGGCCGTCCGCGCCGAACTCTGGACGCCAAACCGCTACGTCGAGCAGGTCCAGCCCGACGGTTCCGTCCAGACCGTCCTCCAGGGCGACCTCCTCGGCAAGCTCTTCAAGGCCGACGGCCTCGGCGCGGCCAACAACATCTACAACCGCGTCTTCACCCTCCACGGCGCCATCATGGTCTTCATGGTCATCGTCCCGGGCGTGCCCGCCTCGCTCGGAAACTTCTTCCTTCCCATCATGCTCGGCGCCAAGGACGTCGCCTTCCCGCGCCTGAACCTCCTCAGTTGGTACATCTACGTCACCGGCTCCATCTTCGCCGTCCTCTCCATCATCCTCGGAGGCGTGGACACCGGCTGGACCTTCTACACCCCGTACAGCTCCACACACGCCGCGGGACACTGGAACGTCGTCTTCATGATCCTCGGCGCGTTCATCCTCGGCTTCAGTTCCATCCTCACCGGACTGAACTTCATCGTCACCACCCACAAGCTCCGCTGCCCCGGAATGGGATGGTTCGACATGCCCCTCTTCATCTGGGCCATCTACTCCACCTCCATCATCGCCGTGCTGGCCACGCCCGTCATCGGCATCACGCTCCTGCTGCTCATCTTCGAGCGGCTCTTCCACGTCGGCATCTTCGACCCAGCCATGGGCGGTGATCCCGTCCTCTTCCAGCACTTCTTCTGGTTCTACTCGCACCCCGTCGTCTACGTGATGATCCTCCCCGGCATGGGCATCATCAGCGAACTCATCGCCGTCCACTGCCGAAAGCCCATCTTCGGCTACCGCGCCGTCGCCTTCGCTTCCCTCGGCATCGCGGCCGTCTCCTTCATCGTCTGGGGGCACCACATGTTCGCCTCCATGGGCGAGCTTGCCTCCGCCGTCTTCTCCTTCCTCACCTTCCTCGTCGCGATCCCCACCGCCGTCAAGGTCTTCAACTGGATCGCCACGCTCTACAAAGGCTCCATCGCCATCAACACCCCGATGCTCTACGCCATGGCGTTCCTCTTCCTCTTCTCCATCGGCGGCCTGACGGGCCTCCCCCTCGGCGCGCTCGCCACCGACCTCCACCTCCACGACTCCTACTTCGTCGTCGCCCACTTCCACTACGTCATGATGGGCGGCACCATCATCGCATTCGTCGGCGGACTCCACCACTGGTGGCCCAAGATGTTCGGACGCATGTACAACGAGAAGTGGGCCATGCTCGGATGCGCCCTCGTCTTCATCGGCTTCAACGTCACGTTCTTCACCCAGTTCTTCCTCGGCACCCAGGGCATGCCGCGCCGCTATGCCAGCTATGTCGATGAGTTCCAGTTCCTCCATCAGCTCTCCACCGTCGGGTCCTGGTTCCTGCTCCTCGGTTTCCTCGTCCACCTCGCCACCTTCATCCACTCCCTCGTCGCCGGGCCGAAGGCGCCGCCGAACCCTTGGGGCGGCCTCACCCTCGAATGGGAGACCGAAAGCCCGCCCATCGAGCACAACTTCCACCACGAGCCGATCCTCAAGCACGGCCCGTACGACTTCGACAAGACCGTCCCGCCGCACTACGACCCGGCCGACTATCCACTCGACACCTCCACGCCGCACCGCTCGGGCCACTGACCGGAGACGACGATGACCAGCATCCCCACGCACCACGATCATCAGCCGTCGCCGGCCGACCCCTCGGTCCCGGGCTGGAAGCGCTACGTCGCCGCGTCACACTTCCGCTCCGCCGCCGACGAGTTCGACGCCTGCAAGCTCGGCTTCTGGCTCTTCCTCGCCACCGAAGTCCTGCTCTTCGCCGGCCTCTTCTGCGCCTACGCCATCTTCCGCATGATGTACCCCGAGGCCTTCGCCTCCGGCAGCCACTCCCTCGACGTGCGCTGGGGCGGGCTGAACACCGTCGTCCTGCTCATCTCTTCCTACACGGTGGCTTCCAGCATCCGCTGCGCACAGCTCAACAAGCGCTTCTGGCTGCACTTCAACCTCATCATCACGCTCATCTGTGCGGCAGCGTTCGTCGCCATCAAGTTCACCTTCGAGTACGGCCCCAAGTGGGCCGAGGGCAAGCGGCCCGGCGTCCTCTTCGACTACCCCTACTGGGGCCACCCGCAGGAGCCGATCTGGTGGAGCGTCTACTACTGCGCTACCGGCATCCACGCCCTCCACGTCGTCATCGGCGCGTGCCTCCTCGCCTGGTGCCTCTACCGCTCCGTGCGCCACAAGGCCTACGGCCCAACGCACTACACCATGCTCGAAAACTCCGGACTCTACTGGCACCTCGTCGACCTCATCTGGATCTTCCTCTTCCCGCTCCTGTACCTCATCCACTGACCGGACCCACCCATGAGCCACAGCAAGCCGACCCACCACAACGGCGACGAGTACGACCCCAACAATCCACACGGGTTCACCTACGTCGACCACGGGCATCACGTCATGAGCGGACGCACCCTCCTGCTCGTGCTGCTCGCGCTCCTCGCCTTCACGGGCCTGACCGTCGGCGCGGCCGAGGTCGAGACCTACATGATCGAGGTCATGGGCTGGAACATCCCGCACTGGGCGAACGTCATCATCGCCATGACCATCGCCACGGTGAAGGCCTTCCTCGTCGTCACCTTCTTCATGGCCCTCAAGTACGACAACCCCCTCAACACCATCGTCTTCCTCTTCTGCCTCTTCGCGTTCGCCATCTTCCTCTCCTTCACCGCCCTCGACCTCGGCAACCGCGACCGCGTCGAGGCGTACCGCGCCCAGCAGATCACCGCCGGAGGCACCGGCGTCAACCTCACACGCAAGTCCGGGGAGGTTGACGAGCACGGCAACCCAAGGGTAGAGAACATCGTCGGCCCCATCGCCGGTTACGTCCGCAACGTCACCGTCGAAAAGAAGGGCGCGGACTACGTCGAGAAGAAGCTCGCCGAGAAGCACCCGCACCACGAGGACGCCGCTGTCGGACCCAACCGCTCGCGCCCGCAACGCGGCCTGAGCGGCGCGCTCGACGAGCACGCCCCGGCCCCCGACGCCGCGCACGGCGGGCACTGATGCGCTCCTATCCTCGCGCATGAGCCGCGCTCGCGCCATCGCCGCCGCGGTCGCTTTGCTCGCCCTCTTCGGCGCGATCGCCTCCGGCTATCTGATGGCCCGCCGGCTTGCGGCCTTCGTCGAGCGCCACGGCCGCACCGTCTACGCCTTCCGCCCGGTCGCCGACACGCGCTTCGAGTACGCCGGCCGACCGGTCGCCTTCGACGATCAGCCCGCAACCGAGGCCGAGCCGTTCGGGGCGCTGTTGCTCCGCTACGGCGAGGAGCAGGTGCGATTGCGGGTCACCGTCGCACCCCGCGCGCACGCCGCGAGCCTGCCCGGCCTCGTCCGCCACGAGGACTGGATGCGTGTGCTTCGCTTCGCGCCCCTCAGTGGCCGCACCGACCGCGAGTTCGCCGACGCCCTCACTTCGGGCGAGATCGCCGACCGCATCGCCGTCGTGACCCGCACCCCCCCTCCGGGGGCGGACCCCGAGACCTGGGGCCGCATCTGGCGCAAGGACTGGACGTTCGACGTGTACGAGCTCCTCCCCGAAGGCACGATCCGGCACGAGCGCTTCGCCTACCCGCAGGGACGGCCCTACTCGCCCGACGCGCCGACGGTCCACAACGGCCTGCCCACGCTGCGACCGGACTCATGGCAGTTCGACGCCGCCTTGCACGTCATGCCCGAGGGGAGCGGCCCGCGCATCATGGCCGCCGACAGCGCGATCCGTGCCGCAGGCTGGACTCTCCCCGCGGCCTCCATTGCCATCTTCGCCTTCGTCGCCGCGATCCTCGTCGCCGTCGCACCGAACCGACCCACAACGAACCCGACCGTCAACCAGTCGCGACCGTAAAGGAGCGTTCGCGCTCTTGTATCGGCGCGTGAGCCGCCCTCACTCGGACTCGTCTCGCTCAAAGCCCGGCAGCCCGCACTCCGGGCACCGGCCCTCCGAGTCCGGCGTCGGGTATCCGCACCGCGGGCACCCCGTGGCAGGAACCGGAACCACCCAGCCCGCGACGCGCCGCGAAAGCAACGCGAGAACAGAGCCGACCACCATCAGCGCGAGTCCGCGCGATGTGGAGTGCATGTCGCCGTCGTCCATGTAGACGCGGAACATGTGCGTCAGATCCCCGATGCTCACTGCAAGCAGGGCCTTCTTGAGAAACAGGTACGCTCCGAACCCGAGGCACCACACCGCCACCCCCCGCACAACCAGCGTGGCGATCGCACGCAGTGCGTTGATCCGCTCGGGCGGGATGGCGGCGCGATGCGGCATCGCCGCAGTGTACCGGAAACGCATCAACAAGGAACAACCCGACCCATCGGGCCGCGTGCGAACGCTGCGCACGCCGCATCCTCGCCATCCGCGTCCCCCCGCCTCCGCGTGAGCGTCTCAGCGGCCCGGACCGGGTATGCTCTGCAAACGGAGGGCGGAGGCCACCATGATCCGGCGCGAGGACGATGGCTACTGGATCGAGCACGAGCAGCGAATCGCCGTGCATCACGAGCTGACCTTCGCCTGCCTCACAACGGGCGCGGGACTCTCGACGTGGTTCCCTGTCTCCGCCGAGGTGGACCTGCGCCAAGGTGGTCTCATCACCCTCGGATGGGACGAGAAGGCCAAACGCCGCACCACCATCGCCATTCTCGACTACGACCCCGGCGGCCGCATCACCTGGGACTGGTACGCCGCCCACCGCGACCAGCACGCACCCATCTACTGGGAAGTCGTACCGGACGTCGAGCGAGGCTCCATCCTCCGGTTCCGCCAGGGGCCGTTCGCACCGGACGAGGACTCGCTCGTCGGCATGGCGCTCGAAGCCCAGTTCTGGGCCTGGCACATCTGCAACCTCCGAGCCGTTCTCGAAGCCAAGCACGACATGCGCGCCGTCCGCCCCCTCTAGCGCACCGTCGTTCTACTTCTGCTCCTTACCCTCAGCGCCCCTGCGCCTCCGCGTGCGGTTCTTCCTCCCCCAAACCCAGCGGATCGTCCGGCACCGCGAAACGTCCCCCGATGATCCGCGCCCCGGCCTCGACCCGCAGCGTCCGTGCCGCCAGGTCCCCCTTCCACGTTGCCTTCGGCCCGATCCGCACGCCCCCCCCCGTGACGGCGTTCGCCTCCAGCACGCCCAGCACCTCGATCCCCGCGTGGGCTTCCACCAGCGACGCCATCACGTGCCCGCGACGCTGCACCACCACCCGGCCGCACGTCTGCAGCTTCGTGTAGGCCTGCGCGTTCTTGATCACCAGGTCCTCGATCACCAGACGCTTGTGGCAGCCAGGACACGACACCGTCACCGCCCGCACGCCGACCTCGAACCGTCGGCGGCAGTGGTAGCACTGCACGCTGCGCTGGGCTGTCTCCGCCGGCATCGCTGGCGCGCTCTCCGTCTCAGGCCGTCGGCACGCCCGCTCCCTTCGCCGCAGGCTTCGCCTCCGCCACGCTCTTGGCGTGCTCCTTGCCCGCGTCCGGTCCCACGCGGCAGTGCCCGTAGAACGACGCCCCCTCGTTCACCACCAGTTTCGGCGCGGTCACGTCGCCCGTCACGCGCGCCTTGGCAGTCAGTTCCACCCGGTCGCGCCCCACGACGTCCCCCTCCACTGTGCCGTCCACGGTCACGCGACCCGCGTCGATCGCCGCCCGGCACGTCGCACCGCTCCCGATCCGCAACTCCCCCTTTCCGACGATCTTCCCCTCCACCCGCCCGTACACCTGCGCCGCCGACTCGAAGCAGATCTCCCCCGTGATGCTCGTGTCCGCTCCGATGGTCGTCGTCTGGTTCGTGCTCTCGGCCATGATCTCCTCCGTGGGTTCGGCGTGCGTGCCCCCGACGCCGGGCAGTCTACCCGACCCCCGAACCCCTCAAAAAAAACCTGCCGACCGCGTGAGGCCCGTCGTGCTCCGTCGCTCTGCACCGGAGCCGCGAGACACGCGGCACACGATCCCCGACCCGACGCATTCCCGGGTGTTCCGGTTCGGCGGGGGAGGGAACTCCTCACACGAAAGGCCCGTCCCATGAACCGTTCGCGCACGCTGTCTCTCTGTCTCGCCTTCGCCGCTGCCGCCGCCTCGGCCAACGCCTCCATCGTCGCCACCACCGGGCTTTGCACCCAGATCGCCGCCCCGCCCAGCGCGGTCATGGGGCCGCTCAACGCCACCAACGCCTGGGCGTGGGACGAGCAGCAGGGGATCAGCCTCGCCCTCATGCCCGTGGACCTCAGCACCAACCCCAGCAACAGCAACGCCGCCGTCCCCGGCTTCCTCACCGGCACCTTCGACTCGCACATGGTCCACTTCGACGGCCCGCCCGGCATCGTCATCTTCGGCACCGTCACCTTCAAGGATCCCATCGCCGCCGTCCAATACTCCGACTTCAACCTCGACCTCTCCGACGCCATCGCCACGACCGGCACCATCTACCCCACCGGCATGCCCTTCCGCGGATTCAACAACTGGACCGGCGCGGACTTTGTCGACATCAACGGCAACGTCCTCACCTTCCAACTCTCCACCGTCAGCCCCGTCGCCGACATCGAGCAGATCCGCGTCTTCACCCGCGTCATCCCCGCGCCCGGCACGTTCGCGCTCCTCTCACTCGCCGGCCTGGTCGCCGCACGCCGCCGCCGCGCCTGAACCATCACGGCTCACACGCATCTCCTCTCTCTCTCCGTTCCGTTCACCGCCGAAGGCCCGCCGAGGGCCTTCCGGTGCGCGCACTGACCGCCTGCAACCGAGCCGCAACCCGGCGGCCCAAACCTTCGGTATACTGACCCTCAAGACCCCCGAGGAACCACAATGACCCGTGCCACGCTCACCGTCGTCTGCATCGCGCTGCTCACCATCGCCGCGTGCTCGTCGCAGCCCGCGCGCCGCGCCGCCTCGCCCGAGCGCGACGCCGAAATGTTCGCCCGCATCGCCGCCCTCGAGGGCGAATGGGAACCCGCTTCCCCCGACGCCGACGTGCCCTACACGGCCGTTTTCACCGTCTCCTCCGCCGGCTCCGTTGTCCGTGAGATCATGTTCCCCGGTCACCCGCACGAGATGACCAACCTCTACCACATGGACGGCCGCGATCTCGTCCTCACCCACTACTGCGCCGCCGGCAACCAGCCCCGCATGATCGCCCACGAAGTGCGCGAAACCGCCGAGGGCACGGTCTACGAGTTCGACTTCGACTCCGTCTCCAACCTCCGCCCCGAGCACGACCACTACATGGGCCGCGTGACACTCACCCTCCTCCGCGACGGCACCATCCGCCAGGACTGGCGATCCTACGACCGCAACGGCAAACTCACCGAACCGACCGCCTTCGCGCTGAAGCGAAAGCGCGGCCCGTGATCCACACGCCCCACACCCCACGCCCAACGAGCCGCGACCGTGAGGGAGCGGCTGAGGGGATGGCTTGTACCGGCGGGCCGGCGTGATCTGCTTGGATGTGCCCTTGCCGAAATCACCGCATGTCTGGGAGTCGGGGCCCAACCAAGCGGTATCGGGTACGATTCACTCCCTTGATCCAGGAGTTACGGCGTGGCAAAGGGCGAAGCCAGCGTTGAGGAACTCGTAGCCAAGATCGAACGGGGTGAGTTGCGCCTGCCCGAAATGCAGCGGCGGTATGTGTGGCAATCGACGCGCGTGCGGGATCTCCTCGACTCGCTCTACCGCGGTTACCCGTCGGGTGCGATCCTGCTCTGGGAGACCGACGAAGCGGTCCCGCTTCAGGAGTTCGCTGTCGAGCAGCAGAGAAACCCCTACCAGAGCGCTCTGCTCCTGCTCGACGGCCAGCAGCGACTCACATCGCTCGCCGCCGTCATCCGAGGAAAACCCGTCAACGTGCGCTGGCGCAAGAGACCCATCGAGCTGCTGTTCAACCTTGAACACCCGGAAGAGCTCGCCGTGGTTACCGAGGTCAACGAAGATAGCAAGGACGACGAGAGCGATCTCTTCGACGACGAGACGGACTCCAGCGAAAACGAACTGGATGCGCGTCTGAATCGCATGACATTCGTGGTTGCGACGAAGAAGCTGGAACAGCATCCTCACTGGGTGAGAGTCACGGACGTCTTCAAGACCGATGAGGACGCGCCATTTCTTGAGAGAGCCGGCATCGAACGGGTCAGCGATCCACGCTTCAAGAAGTATAGCCAGCGACTGGCCAGGCTCCGCGGCGTTCGCAACTACGTGTACCGCATGGACATTCTGGAACGGTCGCTCTCATACGATGAAGTGACGGAGATATTTGTCCGCGTCAACTCACTGGGCGCGAAGCTCCGGAGTTCGGACCTTGCGCTCGCTCAGATCACCGCGAAGTGGCGCGGTGCTCTCAAAGTGTTCCAGGGCTTCCAGGAGCAGTGCGCGCAGACGGGCTTTGACCTCGACCTTGGCCTGCACCTGAAAAATCTCATCGTATTCGCGACGGGTCAGTCGCGGTTCCTGACGGTTGGCGGACTCTCTGCCAATGACCTGAAAGCGGCATGGGAAGCGTGCGTGCCCGGCATGGAGTTCGCCATCGATTTCGCTCGGAGCAATGTTGGGATCGGCAGCCCGGTGCTGCTGTCATCGCCGTTCCTGCTTGTCACGCTCGGGTACTACGGACACAAGCGAGAGTACAGCATTACGTCTGAGGATGCCCGGCGCCTTCGACACTGGACACTCGTTGCGAACGCAAAGGGGCGATACTCGCGAGGATCGAGCGAAACCATTCTGGATCAGGATCTGGCAACACTGCGGGACGGACGCGGCGCGGACGATCTGATTGAGCGACTTCGGCAGCAGGTGGGGCGCCTCGACGTGGCGCCGGAGGATCTCGTCGGCCGCAATCAGCGAAGCGCCCTCTTCAAAACGATGTTCCTTGCATTTCGGGCAGCAGGTGCTCGGGACTGGCGATCGAATCTCGCCATTTCACTCGACCATAGCAGTTCCCAGCACCGGCTTCAGTTTCACCATTTCTTCGCCAAGTCGGTGCTGAAAGGACGGTACACGTCCAGAGAGGCAGACGATATAGCAAACCTCACGTTCATTGGAGGGAAGACCAACCGGACGATCAGCGATAAGCCACCAGTCGATTACGTTCCCGGGATAGTTGAGCGCCAGGGCGTCGAGGTCTTCGACGCCCAGTGCATACCGACCCGTGAAGATGTGCTGCATGTGGATCGCTATTCCGACTTCTTGGCAGAGCGGAGGCGCCTCATCGCAACACGGCTCAATGAGTATCTGGGATCTGATGGGCAACACCCTGAAGCGGGATTGTCTGAGCAGTCACATTGAGGAGGGACTTCAATCCGCTGATCGAGCAGGAAGCTACGTAGACCAGCGGCTCGGTCCAATGCAACCCACCCTGCGAGGCGGATGCGGTATAATCGCCGCCTACGGTGGAGTGCTCAGTGCTCCGCCTTTGACGACGGCTGCGGCCGCAACGCCTTCCTACGCTCCGCGACTTCCGCTGCCCGCCGCAGCGCTTCGCGCATGATCTCGCGATCGCGGATGACTTCGCCAATCGGACGGCGTGATTGATCCCGAGCCGGGTTCGCAATGGGCTTATTCATCGCCGCAGCCTCCTCGGAGCCTCTTCCACTGCGACTGAAGGACAACTCGCTCAACAATCATCCCGCTGCCAACGGCCATCAGGTCAGGTGTTCGACCCGCATTATCGTAGACGCTCCAGTCATCCGCCAGCGGCAGGTAGAGGTTCCACAGGTTCCGCAACCCCCGCGCATAGCGCCGCCGCACGACCGGTTCCGGCACGTCGTGGCCGCCCTCCGCGACCCGGCCGCGGACGCGCTCGACCGCCGCATCTGCCGACGGCAGGGAGAGGAACACCAGCGTCGCTCGGTACCCGGTCTGACGCATGCGCGACAGCCACGGCGCGTACGACCGCGTCGCCAGCGTTGTCTCGAACGCGAATGTCGCCCGAACGCCCGCCAGTTCGCGCATCCGGGCGAGCATGATCCGCCCCGCCGCGACAGCACTGCGCTCCGGAGCGAACCCCGATAGCCCGCGGGCGATGTCGTCCGCGTTCACGAACTCGTCGACCCCAAGAGCGTCCCGCAGCACGAACGGCGCGGCCGTCGTCTTCCCGGCCCCGTTCGGCCCCGCCAGGATCACGACGCTGGGCGGCATGTCCGCCACAGCCTACTCCTCCCCCGTATCCAGCACCGCCATGAACGCTTCCTGCGGGATGTTCACGCTCCCGATGGACTTCATGCGTTCCTTGCCCTTCTTCTGCTTTTCCAGCAGTTTTCGCTTGCGCGTCACGTCCCCGCCGTAGCACTTGGCCGTCACGTCCTTGCGGAACGCCTTGATCGTCTCGCGGGCCACCACCTTCCCGCCGATCGCGGCCTGCAGCGGGATCTCGAACTGGTGCCGGTCGATCTGCTTGCGCAGCTTCACCAGCAGCTGCCGACCGCGATGCTCGGCCCGTTCCCGGTGGCAGATGAACGACAGCGCCTCGACCGGGTCGCCGTTGATCAGCACGTCCACCTTCACCAGCCGATCCGCGCGGTAGCCGACGACCTCGTAGTCCATCGTCCCGTACCCGCTCGTCAGCCCCTTGAGCTTGTCGTAGAAGTCGTAGATCAGCTCCGCAAGCGGCACCTCGAATGTCAGCATCTGCCGTGTCTCGGAGACCACCATCTGGCTCTTGTACACGCCCCGCCTGTCCAGGCACAGCTTCATGATCTCGCCCACGTACTGGTTCGGGATCATGATCTCCACCCGGCAGATCGGCTCACGGATCTCCTCCACCAGTCCCATGTCCGGCAGGTCGGCCGGGTTGTGCACCTCGACCTCCTCGACGACCCCCCCCTTGCCACGCACGAGCACCTTGTAGCTCACCGTCGGGGCCGTCTGGACCACCTCGACCCCCCCCTCGCGCTCCAGCCGCTCCTGCACGATGTCCATGTGCAGCAGCCCCAGGAACCCGCACCGGAACCCGAACCCAAGCGCCTCCGAGTGCACCGCCTGAAACGTGAACGACGAGTCGTTCAGGCTCAGTTTTTCCATCGCCTCGCGGAGTTCCTCGAAGTCGTTCCCTTTCTTCTCCGTCGTCGCGGGGTAGAAGTCGCAGAACACCATCTGTCTCGGCGGCTGGTACCCCTCCAGCGGCGCCTCCGCCGGGTCCAGTTCCAGCGTGATCGTGTCGCCGACACGAACGTCGCCCAGCGTCTTGATCGCCGCCACCAGGTAGCCCGTCTCGCCCGGCCCCAGTTCCTGCACTTTCACAGGCTTGGGCGTGTACTTCCCGAGTTCCGTCACCTGGTACGTCCGTCCCAGCCCCATCATGCGGACCTTCTCGCCCACGCGAAGCCGCCCGTCGAACACCCGCACGTACACGATCACCCCGCGGTAGTCGTCGTACACCGCGTCGAAGATCAGCGCCCGCGTCTTGCTCGTCTCCGGCGTGCGCGGCCCGGGCAACCGCTCGCAGATCGCCGCCAGCAACTCACGTATCCCCTCGCCGGTCTTCGCCGACACACGCAGGCAGTCCTCCGCCGCGAACCCGAGCACCTGCTCGACCTCCATCGCCACCTCGTCCGGCCGCGCCGACGGCAGGTCGATCTTGTTCAGCACCGGGATGATCTCGAGATCCTGCCCGATCGCCAGCAGCGCGTTCACCACCGTCTGCGCCTCGACCCCCTGCGTCGCGTCCACCACGAGCAACGCGCCCTCGCACGCCTTGAGTGCCCGCGACACCTCGTAGTTGAAGTCCACGTGCCCGGGCGTGTCGATGAAGTTCAGCATGTACAGCTCGCCGTGCTCCTCCGGCGAGCCTTTGCGGGCGCGGTGCCGACCCTCCTCGTCGGTCGGCTCCTCGTAGTCCGCCTCCAGTTCGTCGCGCTTCGTCCCCGGCCGGTGCCGGTGCATCACCGTCACCGCCGACGCCTTGATCGTGATGCCCCGCTCGCGCTCCAGGTCCATCGAGTCGAGCATCTGCTCCCGCGCCTCGCGCGCGGAAACGGCGTTCGTCGCCTGCAACAGCCGATCCGCCAGCGTGGACTTGCCGTGGTCGATGTGGGCGATGATCGAGAAGTTGCGGATGCGCGGCGTCGGGTCGGTCATCGCGGGCGGCTTCGGGATGCGGGGAAGGGTCGCAGTGGGGGGATTCCCGCCACACACGCGGCGGTGGCGCCATCATAGGCGAACCCCGAACGCTAACCGCCCCGCTCGCCCGCTCCCGCCACGATCGCGTACAGCCTCGCACCGCCGACGGTCGATAAGACGATACCGTTCAGTCCCGGCCGGGTCGGACTCGGAGGTCACCATGCCCACTGACACACTCCGCCAGATCAAAACCATCCTCGTCGGCTCCGGCCTCACCCCCGAGTCCATCGGCGGCGTCGTAACCGCTCGCCTCCTTGCTCACCGATACGGCGCGGCCCTGCACCTCGTCCACGTCGTCGAACCCGTTTCAGAGGTCACCGAACGCGCCATCCCGGGCCTCGCCGAAAAGCACGTCCAACTCGCCGAGGAAGAACTCCGGCTCTTCTGCCAATCGCACGGCCTCGCCGACGGCGTTACGCTCCACGTCCTGCGCGGCGACCCCGAGTCCGAAATCCTCGCCCTTCGCGCCAAACTTCACGCCGACCTCATCGTCGTCGGACGCTATGGCAAGGGCGGCCTCAAGCGCGGCCGGCTCGGCAGCGTCGCCGACAGGCTCCTCCGCGCTTCCCCCGTCAGCGTCGTCATCGCCCTCCCCGAGTTCCGAGGCGACATCCAGCGCGTCGGCATGGCCTGCGACCTCCACGCCGACAACGACGAGTTCCTTATCCGAGCCGTCGAGGTCGCCTCGCGCCTCGGCGTCCCGGAGGTCGTCCTCCTCGGCTCCTACGAAGTCCCCAGCGGATACCACATGGTCCTCACCTGGGAAGAAGCCTGCGAGAAGATCGCGCACGCTCTCCGCGAACGCGCCGACGCCATGATCGCCCGGGTCGCCCGCATCGCGCCCGGCGTCGCCGTCCGCGTCCGTATTGAGGAGGGCCTCCCCGCCTCGCGCATCCCCGCCCTCGCCCTCGAAGAGCGCCTCGACCTCCTCGTCCTCGGCACCCACACTCGAACCGCGCCAGCGCAGGTGCTCCTCGGTCGTATCAGCGAGAAGATCATCGACGCCGCGGGCTGCTCCGTCTGGGCCGAGAAATCTCCGAAGCGCTTCCAGCGCTTCGTCGACGCCCTTGCCCACCTCCTCGACTGACCCGTCCGGACGTTCATCGAGTGCGCCGCCACCATCGGTTGTTCTGGACCGATGGTGGTGCCGAGTCGGATCACTCCGCCTTCTTGAGCGTTACCTCCGCCGTCCCGTGCAGCCGGCCGCGCCGATACCCTACCTCCACAGTCTCCCCCGGCGAACGCTGCGCCAGCACACGCACCAGCTCGTAGTAGTCCCGCACCGCGCGCCCGTCCACGTGCGTGATCACGTCGCCGACACGCAGCCCACCCGCCGCGCTCCGAGGCACGAACGCGCTGATCGTCAGCCCCTCTCCCGTCCCCGTCGCGTCGATCTGCACGCCCAGCGACGCCGACCCCACCCGCACCTCCTCGGGCGCCTTCGGCAGCGACAGCAGCCAGCGTCGATACTCGCTGTCGATCTCCTCCGCCGACATCTCCAGCGCGGCCTCCAGCGACGCCAGACCCGTCGGATCGTCCCGGAAGTGCTCCGTGAAGTGCTTGTACCACCCCGACAATCTGCCTCGCGAGTGCAGGAACAGAAACAGCGTCCTCGCCTGACCATAGAATGCCAGCGGCCTCGTTCCGGTGAAGTGCTCCCGAGGCACCGACACCAGGTCGCGCACCTTCAGCAGCTTCCCCGCCTCGGCCAGAAACCGCGCCTGGTTCGTCCGCCACGACGGCACCGGCACCGGGCGTCCGTCGGGTCCGGGGTCGTAGTCCTCGACCAGCGAGCACAACCCCTCCTGCACCCACACCGGATGAATCTGCCCCAGCCGCGTCGTGCTGCGCCAGTGCAGCACGTGCATGAACTCGTGCCGCAGGCTCGCCCCGAGGTCGCCTGTCACCAGCTGCTTCGTGTCGTGGTTGTAGTGCCCGCCGATCCCCTGCGTGTAGCCCCGCGCCGCAGGCCCATACGTCTCCACCGCCCACCGCTCGAAGTCCCGCCGGGTCGGCAGCGCGACCAGCACCCACGCGTCCTTCGAACCGGCCAGTTCCGTGTGTGTCTCGCCGAACACCTCCGCCATCGCCCACTCGTAGATGCGCTCCACCTCCGCCCGGCACTGCGCCGTCGTTTCTGCCGTGAACCCGGACGCGAACAGCAGCCGCAGACGCCCGTCACGCTCGTACAGGTACCCCGCCCCGAATCGCTCCCGCGCCCTTTCGAGGTCTGTCGCCGCCCGCCGTTCCAGGATCTCGTCCCACCGCTGCACGATCGCCAGGTATCGAGGGTCGCCCCGCAGCGGCGCGAGGTGCGGGTCGTGCGTCAGCTGCCGAATGTCCGTGAACCCGTGCTCCACCGCGCGAATGAGCATCTCCCCAGCCTCGGCCGTGTCCCCGCGCATCGCCCGCACGCACGCCAGGTTGTACATCGCCACGAAGTTGCCCGGCTCCTCCTCCAGCTGCAGGTGCAGCGCGGCCTCCGCCGCCTCGTAGTCCCCCGCCGCGAACGCACGGATCGCCCGCTCCTCCAGCGACCCGCCCGCGTCCTGACCGAGCACAGCGCTCGGACACGCCGCCGACAGCGCAGCCGCCACGACCACAACGCCCGCCATCCCGCGAAACGCTCGCATCGCTCACTGCCTTCCGCCCAATCCTATCGGCCGGTTGCGGAGTCGGATGCGTCGTCAGGTCTTCCCCTCGATCAGACGCCGCAACGCCTCGGGATACACCCGACACTCCAGCTCGAACACCCGCTCCGCCAGCGCCTTCACGGTGTCGCCCGGCAGCACCGGGCACCGAGCCTGAAGGACGATCGGCCCGTGGTCGTACTCCTCGTCCACGTGGTGAACCGTGCAGCCCGTCTCCGTCGCTCCGGACGCCAGCACCGCGGCATGCACGCGCTCGCCGTACATCCCCTTGCCCCCGAACGCGGGCAGCAGCGCAGGGTGTATGTTCACGATCCGCCCACGGTACGGCTCCGCCACGTGCACGTACCGCAGATACCCCGCCAGTACGACCCAGTCGATCGCCCGCTCATCGAGCAGCGCCGCCAGCGCATCGCGCCCGATCTCACCGGGCACGACGACCGTCTCGAACCCGCGCGCTCTCGCCCGTTCCGCGCCGCGGCACTCGCGCGACGCGATCACCAGCGCGATCGTTGCCCGCAGCCGACCCGTGTCGATCGCGTCGGCGATGTTGAGGAGCGTCCGCCCCCCCCCGCTGATCATCACGCACAGCCGGGCCGCCGCGCCGCTCACGCCACCGCCTTCACCGCCGCCTCGAGGTCCGTCTTGATGACCAGCATCCGGTCCAGGCGGCTCAGTTTCAGCGCGCCCAGGATGTCCTCGCTCACCCCGCAGATCGCCATCTTCCCGCTGTTGTCGCGGCACTTGCGGTGCAGCGTCACCAGCATTCCCAGCCCCGCCGACGCCAGCATCCCGACCTCCGTCAGGTCCACCACCATCCGCCACGCGCTGCCCTCCGCTGACCCGCTCAGTTCCGCCTCGATGATCGGCGCCTCGCGCTCCGTCACCTTCGACGACACTACCCGCCCGACCAGCGCAGGCCCTGTCCGCCCGATCTCCACGAACATCGCCCCCGACATTACCCCAGTCTACCCGATCTCTCACGCCCCGGTCGTCGGCTTGTCCCGGAACGGGATCGGCCTTCCCGCCGCGTCCACCGACACCAGCGTCACCGTCGCGCTCGTCACCGGCACCGTCTCCCCCGTTGTGTACCGCTCCGCCTCCACCTCCACCCGCACCGTCACGCTCTTCGTCCCCAGCCGCTCCGTCGAGGTGTGGAACGACACGATGTCCCCCAGGTGCACCGGGGCCGTGAAATCCACCCGGTCCATTGACGCCGTGACCCACCGGTGCTGCCCGTGCCGCCGAGCCTCGACGAACCCCGCCTGGTCGATGTAGCTCAGGATCACCCCGCCGAAGATCGTCCCGTACTGGTTCGTCTCCCGCGGCATCGTCACAACCCGCAGGGCAAGGCGCCGTTCGCTCATGTCCTCAGCCTATCCACCCTTCGCCTCGTCGCCCGCACCTCTCCGCCTGCGAACAATCCCCCATGACCACCTCATCCACTCCCGTCGGCGCGGTCGCCGGTCACCCCGAGATCGGACGCGAGATCGACACCCTCGACACCCCATCGCTCATCCTCCGCTACCGCCGCGGCGTCGAGAACTTCGACCCACGCCTCTTCGACCTCGACGACGGGCAGCTCGACACCGCCTTCCTTCCCGACTCCGGCGTCGGCCGCTGGCCCGTCCGCGTTCTCCTGGGCCACCTCGCCGACGCTGAACTCGTCATGACCTTCCGCATCCGCCGCCTGCTCGCCGAGGACAACCCCGTCATCGCCGTGTGGGACGAGATGGCCTTCGCAGACAGCCCGCTCTACACCCCCGATCTTCGCCAGCCCGTCGCCGGCTTCATCGCCGCCATCCACACCCTCCGCCGATGGACCACCGAACTGCTCATGTCCCTCTCCCCCGAGCAGTGGTCCCGCCCCGCCATGCACCCCGAGCGCGGCCGCATCACCCTCCGCGACGTCGTCGTCGGCACCACCTGGCACCTCGAACACCACAACGTCTACCTGCAGGCCAAGATCGACCGCTTCCTCGGCCCCCGCGCCGAGTGCCCGCCCGAACAACAGACCCGAACCCCTTGCGGCCCCTCCTGCGGCTGCCACGGGAAGTCGTAAGAACGATCGGCGCGGACGCTCAGGACTTCGCGCCGCTGTCGCGCTTCTTCAGAACCATCGTCGCCCCGACCATCACGCCCGTCGCGCCGATGAGCGCGTTGAGCACACCCATCCACGCCGGCGTGCGCGCGTTCTGCATCGCTTCCATCGCGGGCACGTCCGCCGGGCGAACCACGACCTCCTGAGGCCCCTTCAGGCTCCCCGCCGCGTAGGCAAGCCCGAAGACCAGCAGCAGCGCCGCCAGAACCTGCGCCGCCCGCTTCGACCGCCCGATCAGGGCGCATAACGCCCCGCCCAGCAACGCGGCCGCCACCCCGATCACGACGCTGCACGCGATCCACACCGGGGACGGCTCGTACGTTCCCTCGCGGAACGCGCCGTCCACCCCAACCACCGCGTACAGCCCGAAGAACGCGACGACCGTCACCATCGCCATGACCAGGTAGGCCACGATCACACCCGCTATTGCCCTTACCATGCGTCAACCTCCCGGAAGGCGTGCATCGGGCCACGCGCCTCACAGTCTCTCTTGGGATTGCCCTCCCCGCAAGTTCACGCGTGTTTCACCCCACCACCCGCTCCCCCTCGCTCGCCGTCAACTCGCGGAACAGGCCCTGAATCCGCCGCGTGACAGGCCCCGCTTCTCCCGCGCCGATCGTCCGTCCGTCTACCTTCACCACCGGCACGATCTCGCCCATCGTCCCCGTGCAGAAAGCCTCGTCCGCCCGGTACACCTCCGCGAGCGACACGTCGCGCTCCTCGTGCGCGATCCCGTGCGCGAGGCACAAGCCCAACACCGCCGCCCGCGTGATCCCTTCCGGGCACGCCACCGTGCGGCTCGTCTCCACCTTCCCCCGCGTCACGATGAGGACGTGCGTCGCGTTCGTTTCCGCCACGAACCCGCGCACGTCCAGCATCAGCGCATCGTCCGCGCCGGCGTTTGTCGCCTCGATCTTCGCCAGGATCGACTGGATCAGGTTGCAGTGGTGGATCTTCGGGTCCAGGCAGTCCGGCGGGAACCGTCGCACGCCGCTCGTCGCCAGCGCGATACCGCCCGATCCGTACACAGGCGGCTTGTGCTCCGCCAGCACGATCAGCGTCGGCCCGCTCCGGTTCAGGCGAGGGTCCATCCCGCTCGTCACCTTCACGCCCCGCGTCAGCGTCAATCGGATGTGCACGCCGTCGCGCATCCCGTTCGCCTCCAGCGTCCGCCGCACCTGCTCCGTGATCTCCGCGTGGCTCGGGATGGTCTCGAACGCCAGCGCGAGCGCGCTCCCCCGCAGCCGGTCCAGGTGCTCCGTCAGCCGGAAGATGCGCCCGTCGTACACGCGCAGCCCTTCCCACACCGCGTCCCCCCCCTGCACCGCCGAGTCGAACGGTGATACTCCCGCCTCGTCCCGATGCACGAGCCGACCGTTGATGTTCACCAGGATGTCGCGGTTCCGAGGGTCAAACTGCTGCAGCATGCCCGCATGGTACGGGACGCTCGCGCCCCAGCTCACCCCTCCCACGCCCGCCACGGAAACCCGCGCGGCATCAACTCCCCACGCCCCTGCAGCCACCCCACCAGCCACTCGAACGCATCCACCAGCCGCGGCCCGGGACGGTTGAACATCTGGTTCCCGTCCACCACCGAAACGCGCCCCGCGCGCACCGCCGGCAGCGATCGAAACCACTCCTCTCTCGCCAGCCGCGCCATCTCCTCCCACGCCCGCTCCAGCCCGAGCCCGCACGGGCACACCACCAGCCACTCCGGTCGCACACCCGCGAACACCTCCGCGGGCACGGCGATGGACCGTCCCGCCGTGCGCTCCGCCTGCTGGGGCCCCTCCGCCGCGCCGGCGTCCTCGCGTGCCACCGTCGGGTTCAGCGGGTGCCGCCCGCCCGCACGCTCGATCAACTGCACCGTCCAGTGGCCCGCGATGAAGAGCGGGTCCGTCCACTCCAGGAACCCGACCACCGGCCCATCCACATACGGCGGCACGAACTCCTGCGCCCGAAACAGCCGCTCCCGCAGCCGCAGCGCTGCCGCGTGCGCCTCGCGCGCCAGTCCCGCCGCCTCGCCCACTGCCATCACGTCATCCAGCACGCCCTCGACTGTCTTCGGGTTCAGGCTCATCACCCGAGGCCGCGGTGTCATCCGCTCCGCCAGCCGGCGCACCGTCGCAAGGTCAATCGAGCAGACCGAGCACACATCCTGCGTCAGGATGAGGTCCGGCTGCAATCGCTCGATCTCCGCCTCGTTGATCGTGTACAGCGGTCGGCCCTCGGCCAACTGCTGTCGTACCTCCGCGTCGATGGCCGCGACGTCGCCACGCCCCGTCCGGGCCGCCGTCAGTGTCGGGACGCCCTCCAGACCGGACGGGAAATCGCACTCGTGCGACCGCCCGACCAGCATCCCGCGCCCGCCGACGAGGCACAGCGTCTCCGTCGCCGATGGCACCAGACTGACGATCCGCATCGCGGTTTCCCGGGCCTTCAGCCGTTCCCGACCAAGTTGGTATAACCTAGCGGCCCCGTGCAAGGAGGGACGCCCGTGACAGCCCAACGCCCCGTCTGTTCGCCTCGTTCCCGCCCGCTGTGGGGGAAGTGGGGGAGGTCTCTCGCGGTCGCGATCGCGGCAGCCATGCTCTCCACGCCGTGTGCCGCGCTCGCGTTGCAGGACGCTCAACCCGCCGACGCCGGCCCGCTCGGTCAGCCCGACGACGACATCACCATCCCTGCCTTCTCCGAGGCCGTGGAACTCATGGCACTCGTTGACTACGTGACCGAGACGCTCGGCATCAACGTTTCGGTCAAGGGCACGCTCACGGGCCAGGTCACCTTCAACGCTTCGCAGACCGTCAAGCGATCCCAACTCCTCACGCTTCTCGAAGCGCTCCTCGACCAGCACGACTACTCCATCGTCCGTGACGCCGCGGGCTTCTACCGCATCCAGCCCGCCAACGAAGTGCCCCAGTCCTTCGCCGAGGACTTCGCCACCACCCGCATCATCCCCACACCCAACGTCCGACCCTCCGCGCTCCGTACCGCGCTCGAACCCGGTGCCGTACCCGGCCAGCCCAGGCAGAGCGGGTCGCAGATCGCCTATCTCGACGACCTCGGCCTGCTCGTCGTCACCGACTCCCCGCGCCGGGTCCGCCACGTCGAAGAGATGGTCTCGCGCCTCCTCCGGCACTACAACGGCATGGTGCAGTCGCGCATCGACCTGCGCTTCGTCTCCGCTTCCGCCGCACGCGAGCGCGCCATCGAACTCGTCGGCCAGAGCCAGGCCGCACGCCAGCGCACCCAGCAGCAGGACCCCGCCGCCGCCGCCGCCGGCCTCGCGGGCGGACTCGACAACCTCGCCGATCGCCTCACCGTCGATCCGCAGTCCAACGCCCTCTATTTCCGCGGTTATCCCGCGGAGGCCGACCGCGTCCGTGGCGTCATCGAGATGATCGACCGGCCCACGGAACTCACCCCGAAGCAGTTCTTCGCGGGCTCCTCCGCCCGCGCCATCGCCGACCTCGCCAGCCGCCGCGGCATGGGACAGGTCGTCACGCTCGACACGCAGGCGACCGCCCAGCAGCAGTCGCCCTTCGCCGTCTTCACCGCCCAGCAGCAGCGCCAGCAGCAGGCCGCCGGAATCCTCGGGCAGGCCGAGCCGGGCGGCGGCGGGTCCGTCATGGTCGTCGATGAACGCCGAGGCCTGATCGTCTACTACGGCACCGAGGTCCAGCAGGAACAACTCGCACGCCTCATCGAGACCTTCGGCACCGAGGACGAACGCATCGTCATCCGCGAGTACAAGGTCCGCAACGTCGATGCCACCGCCCTCGCCGATCTCATGATGGGCCTCATCGAAGGCTCCACCGCCACGGGCACTTCGCCGCTCCTGCCGGGTGTCGGGCGTGCCGCTGCCGGCGGCGCGCAGCCCACCTCCGTCTTCATCACCGCGCCCGGCCAGGAGGACGCCGGCTTCACCGCGACCGCAGAGACCGCCTTCGTCGTCGCCTTCGAGCCGACGAACACCGTCCTCGTCAAGGCCCAGCAGCGGCTCCAGAAGCAGTTCGCCGACCTCATCGACAAACTCGACCAGCGCAGGCCGCAGGTCTACATCGAGGCGCGCATCCTCGCCGTCAGCGACGCCACCGACTTCCGCCTCGCCGTCGAGAGCCAGCTCAAGGCCGGGCAGTTCCGCGCCGGCACCAACTTCGGCCTCAACGACCTCGGCAACGGCGCGGAGTTCACCGACCCCAAGACCCCCGCGGCCAACCTCGCCGGTTTCACCGCCGCCCTCATCAAGAGCGAGTATGTCCCCTTCATCATCAGCGCCGTCCAGCGCGACACCGACGCCCGCATCATCTCGTCGCCCCAGCTCCTCGTGAACGACAACGAAGAGGCCGAGATCGTCAGTCTCGAAGAGCAACCGACCACGACAACCACGATCGGCACCCAAACCGATCAGGTCTCGTTCTCGGGGTACGAATCCGCCGGCACGACCCTGCGCGTCACCCCCAGTATCTCCGAGGCCGGATACATGCGCCTCAACTACTTCATCGACCTCTCCAACTTCGCGGGCAGCGGGCAGGGCGGCGTGCCTCCCCCGCGAATCAGCCGCACCATCCGTTCCGACGCCGTCACCATTCCCTCGGATACAACGATCGTGGTGGGCGGGATCACCGTTGAGGACGCGCGGAACACGGTCGCCAAGGTCCCCCTCATCGGCGACGTCCCCCTCCTCGGCCTCCTGTTCCGCGACACCAACAAGGTCAAGAGCAGCACTCTCCTCTACGTCTTCATCACCCCGCGCATCCTCACCGACACCGACTTCTACGACGCGCGCCTCCTTACCCGCGGCCCCCTCGAGCGCACCGGCCTCGCCCCCGACCTCCCCTCCCTCAAGCCCTCCCCCATGCGACTCATCGACCCGGCAACCGACGCCCCCGAACCCCCCCCCCTTCCCGGCACCGTCCACCGCATCCGACCCGAGGACGGCCACTGATGCGCATCCGCCGACTCCTCGGCCCCGGCGAGCGAACCAACGGCCCACGCGCCGCCACCACCCCCGCGCGCGCGCTCGCCGCCGACGAGTTCTCCCGCGTCGCCGACCTCCTCGGCCCGCTCCGCGTCAGCCCCGACAAACTCCGTCAGTTCCCCCGCGCAGAAGGCTCCGACTCCGACCCCTGGGACGTCATGCTCGCCATGCTCGCCATGGACGAGCAGCAGGCCCTCTCACGCCTCGCCGAACGCACCGGCCTCCCCTTCGACCCCGAGCCACGCCTCCAGGACTCCGCCAGCCGCTTCTACGAGGTCGTCCCCGCCGACCTCGCACGCCAGCAGCAGGTCGCGGGCCTCTCCAGCGACGGCCAGACCATGACCGTCGTCACCAGCCAGCCCATGCAGCCCGCCGTCTTCAACCTCGTTGAAGACCTCCTCTCCATGCCCCTGCGCATCGTCCTCGCCCCCCGCGTCGCCGTCGCCAACGTCCTCAACCGCGGCTACGAGCAGCGCGGCGACCTCGTCACCGAGATCATCGAGGAGCTTCCCCTCGACCAGTCCGCCATCGAGTCCGCCGCCGCCGGCCTCTCCTCCTCCACCGACCTCCTCTCCCTCGCTCGCCAGACGCCCGTCATCCGCCTCGTCAACATGATCCTCTTCGAGGCCCTCCGCCGCCGAGCGAGCGACGTCCACGTCCACCCCCAGGAGAACCGCCTCGTCATCCGATTCCGCATCGACGGCATGCTCGTCGATGCCTTCACGCCCCCCATGTCCCTCGCGGCAGCCATCTCCAGCCGCATGAAGGTCATGACCGAACTTGACATCGCCAACCGACACAGCCCGCAGGACGGCCACACCTCCGTCCGCATCGGCCAGAAGAAGGTCGACGTCCGCCTCTCCTGCATCCCCACCGTCTTCGGCGAGCGCCTCGTCCTCCGACTCCTCGACCAGAGCCAGACCCAGCTCTCCCTCGACGAGATCGGCATGGCCAAGCGCATGCAGGCCCAGCTCCTCGACCTCATCGACCGCCCCACAGGCATGATCCTCGTCACCGGACCCACCGGCTCAGGCAAGACCACCACCCTCTACGCCGCCCTCGGCCGCGTCGATCGCGGCTCACGCAACGTCATGACCATCGAAGACCCCGTCGAATACCACCTCGACGGTATCAGCCAGATGCAGGTGAACCCCAAGCGCGGTGTCACCTTCGCCACAGGCCTCCGCGCCCTCCTCCGCCAGGACCCGGACGTCATCCTCGTCGGTGAAATCCGCGACAAGGAAACCGCGCAACTCGCCATCCAGGCCTCCCTCACCGGCCACCTCGTCCTCGCCACGCTCCACACCAACGACGCACCGAGCGCGATCCCCCGCCTCATCGACATCGGCGTCGAGCCGTACCTCGTCACTTCCTGCCTGCTCGCCGTCCTCGCCCAGCGCCTCGTGCGCCGTGTCTGCCCCGCCTGCGGCGGCGCGCAGACCCACGACGGCGCACGCTGCGACGCCTGCTTCGGTGCTGGCTATCGCGGCCGCGTCGCCGTCTACGAGATCATGTCCATGAACGACGAACTCCGTCGGCTCACCGCCCGGCGCGCCGACGGCGTCACCCTCTATCAGGCCGCCGTGGACGCGGGCTTCCACCCCATGCGCGACGACGCCGCCGAGAAGGTCGCCCAGGGCCTCACCGATCAGGCCGAGGTCTACCGCGTCCTCCACTGATCCCGCCCCCGCACGCCCCCCGGCTCCGAGCCGCGGACTTCAGTCCGCGCGCCCCTTCTCCACTCTCTCTACTCGCCTTCCTACTCTGCCCCCACATGGACACCACCGGCGGAGGCTTCTACGACGACCCTCGCATCTACGACATCCTCCACGCCGACGGCACCGCCGAAGAAGTCGCAGGCCTCGAATCCATCTGCCGACGCTTCCTCCCTCGCTGGCGACCCGGTCGCGGAACCTGGCTCGAACCAGCCTGCGGCACGGCGCGCTGCCTCCGCGCCGCCGTCCGCCGCGGCATCGACTGCATCGGCATCGACATCCACCCCGCCTCGGTCGAGTACGCCCGGGCCCGCCTCCGCGCCATCCGCTCTTCCGCCCGCTGGCGCATCGAACTCGGCGACATGACAGACCTCTCGGCCTTCGTCAACGCAGGCTCCATCTCGTTCGCCTTCTGCCTCATCAACACCATCCGTCATCTCCCTGATGGCCGCTCGCTCGCCGCGCACCTCCGAGAGATCGCCCACGTCCTCCGCCCCGGCGGCGTCTACGCTGTCGGGCTTAGCATCACCGCCTACCGCTGCGAACAACCGTCCGAGGACCACTGGCAAGGACGCCGTGGCGATACGCACGTCCATCAGGTCGTCCAATACCTCCCACCCGGCGACGCCGCCAATCCCGAGCCTCGCTCCGAACTCGTCGTCAGCCATCTCACCATCACGCGCCGAGGACGAGTCGAGCACCGCGACGCTACCTACCGCTTGCGAACCTACAACCTCTCACAATGGCTCGGCGTCATCGCTCGCTCACCATTGTGCGTGCTCGCCGTCGTCGATGAACACGGCGACGACGCCTTCGCCCACGAACCCGGCTACGCCATCTTCGTCCTCGGCAAGCGCTAGGGCCGGGGCGGGGCCGCGCAAGCCCAGTCTCCTTCCCTCTCTCGGAGCCGCGGGCTTCAGACCGCGCACGACGCCCTCATGCCTATGGCACGCTCACGCCCTTGTTGAGCCGCGCCGACCCGTCGATCGCCGACACGCTCACCACCACGCGCTGCCCGTGCAGCCGTTGCATCCCATCCTGGAACGGGAACGCCCGCACGGTCTGCTCGCCAGGCCCGAGTTCCGTCACCGCCGTGCGCGCCCGCGGGTATCCCGGCGCGGTCGCCGACGCTTCGAGCGTGATCGGTTCGTCGCTCGAGTTCGTGATCACCGCCTCGACGACCACGTGCGGCCCCTCCGGCCCCGGCGCAGGCCGCGCCACGATGTCCAGTTCCAGCCCCGTGACGCCCAGTTCCGCCGTCGAGGCCACGCGCACCCAGCCGTAGTCCGCCGTCGCGCGCAGGTGGAAGTCCAGCACGAATCGCACCGGTCCCGCCTCTTCCGTCGGCCTCATCGCCACCGAAAGCGGGATCGTCACGCGTTCCCCGGGCGCGGCGCTGAACGCCGCCGTCCGCGGCGTGATGCTCCACTGCCGCTCGCTCACCGACGCGTCGCCGTGATACCCGCCCGGGCTGACCACGATCATCCGCCCCATCAACCCCACCGGCCACGGGTTGTTGAACACCACCAGGTGCTCCCGCTCCGTCGCCGCCGACTGCACCTCCGTCGGGTCGATCCGCACCGACGCCAGGAACCGCACCAGGTCCGCGTCGATCCCCTCCACGAACGTCGGCGATGCCCCGATCGGCACCCGATGCACCAGCCGAAGCCCGTCCGCCGAACGTTCCGGCTCGACCACGCTCGCATTCCCGTACACGTCGAACGCCGTGATTGCTCCCTCGCCCAGCGTCGCCTCGATCGCCACGCTCCCCCGCTCGCGCGGCTGCTCCAGCCACGCCACGATCGCCCCCCCCCTCTGCGACGACGCCCACGGCGCGGGCGCGAGCACGTAGCACCGCACGCCCTCCGCCACGGGCCACTCCGCCACCACCTCACGGTCCGCCAGCCGGCCCACGGTCGCGCGCAGCGCGGGCAGCGCAGCCGTCGGCATCACCCGCGGCCTCCGGTCGCCCACCACACGCCACGGCGCCTCAACCACCAGCCGGTTCCGAGCGTCACCATACTCGTTCGTCCGACGCTCGAACGACGCCCAGAACAGCACCGCCCGCTTCACGTAGTCGTCCGCCACCGCCCGGTGCCCGTACACGTCCCCATCCAGCGTCCCGATCACCAGCGACAGGTCAGGACGCCCCGTCGCGTCCGCTCCGCCCGCCAGCGGCGCGGCCCACCCCTCCGCAAGACTCGCGATCGCGTCCGGCGGCAGGTCCGGCTCCACCAACACACTCAGCGCGTTCAAACCCGAGTGCTGCTCCAGCAGCGGCTCGGATGCCGGAAGGTCCGCGCGCCACCCCGCCGCCAACGCCGGCGCGGCCGCAAACCGCGACATCCCCGAACGCGCCGCGCGCAACGCCTCACCCAGCCCGGGACGCAACGCGGCGAACTCCGAACCCGGCGGCCCCAACTCCCAACGCTGTACCTTCTGCCCCAGCCGGTACAGCGCATCCGCCAGATACGGCTCCCACGCCGTCCCGGACGCGAGCGCCCCCGCCACGTCCTCAGGCCCCACCCCCGACGACGCCGCCAACTCCTCCGGCACCACCGGCAGCACGATCGAGAGCCGCTGCCAGTCCGCGTACAACGCGCCCAGCAGCGGCTCGACCACGCTCAGCCGCGACTCCAGCCCGTCCACCCCCAGGTCCGCGCTCCACAACGGCAGCGAGATCGAACCCGTCCCCGCACGACGCGTCAGTTCCACCAGTTCATGCGTGACCAGCGGGTGCAACTCCCGCACCGTCAGGCCGAACCGCGCCCGGTCGGGCGATCCCGCGATCGTCGAGCCGCGCCTGCCCGCCGAGTCGCGCCCCCCATACCGCGGCGCGACCGGCAACACCTGCTCCACGTACGCAAAGTCCACGAACGCCGAGCCGATCCGTCCCTCTTCGGTGTGCAGTTCCGCGATCGCCCGGTACCACCCGTACCCGTCGAGCGCCGGACGCCACGGGATCGTCGCTCGCCCCCCGCCGAACTCGTCCGTCCGCTCGTCGATCTGCCGACCCCGCGCGTCGTACACCGCGACGCGGCTGCGCACCCGCTCCCCCGTCAGATCGCGCACGTGCAGCGTCAACTCGGGCGACTCCGGGTACGCCACCACGTTCCCCGGCGACGCCGTGCTCAACTCCACCTTCGGCAACTGGATGATCGCCACGTCGTCGAACCACGCCGAACCCGAGAAGTCCTCCGGCCAGACCTCGAAACGCTCGTGCGCGCGCGGTTCGTGCTCGCGCGGCTGCAGCAACTCCAGGTCGATCTGCAACGACACCGCGTCCGAGTGCAGCCCGGGCAGCACCACCTCGATCCGCTCCCACCGGCCGTCCGTGCTCAGCGCGGCGCTCCGCGCCTCCGACGCCGCGATCGGCCTCCCCTCGCCGTCCAGGAACCGCGCCGACACTCGCGCCCGCGCGTGCTCCACGCCCTCCGTCCGCACCTGCGCCACCACCAGGTAGTCCGCATCCGGAAACACCAGCACCACGCCCGGGTCGAGACGCAGGCTCGCGCTCCCGCCGCTCACCGGCAGACGCACCGATCCCTCGCCGCGAGCCGCCACCCCGTAGTCCAGCGCCGCCCCGTTCCACAGCGGGAACCCCGGACGCTCCCGCGGAACACGCGGGTCGTGCTGCGCCCGAAGCCAGCCCATCGGGATCGGAAGCGGGTTCGTCCCGCGCTCCTCGAAGTCGAACACCCGCACCAGCCGTCCCGCACCGCTCGGCCTCGACACCGCCTCTTCATCGCCATCCGGTTGTGCGCCCGCGCTCACTCCCACGCCCGCAAGCGCGGCCGCCAACGCCATCGCCACGCGCGCACCACAACTCAGACGCCGGCGTCCCATGCCCACGATATCGGCCCAAACTCGACGTGCCCTCCAGACCCGCCCACCTCACAGCCTGTCGAGCCACTCCCCAGAAAACCGCAACCACCCCAGCGTCGGCTCCCCATCGAACCCGTTGCGCACCGCAGCCGCACCGTTCCCGTCCGCAAGACTCCGGAAACCGACCAGCGACACGGCCTCCTCCGGCAACCCTCGCGGCTCGTCCCCGGCGATCGGCAGCGAGTCCTCCCGAATCCCCGCCGGCCCCGTCGAAGGCAGCCCCACGACAACCGCCAGCGCAGCGAGACCCACCACGCCCGCCGCCACGCCCGCCATCGCAGCCCGCCGACGCCGACCCCGCCGCCGCACGCGCCCGATGAACGTCTTCGGCACGGGCGGCGTGTGGCTGGTCATCCCGCTCAGCCGCCGTTCGAGATCGTCGTGCATGGCTCGCTCCTTCGTCCCGTGTTCGACCCGTCCCCGTCCGCTCCCAACGCGTTCCGCAATCGTTCCATCGCCAGCCGATGCCGCGACGCCACCGTGTTCCGGTTCACCCCCAGCGTGAGCGACACCTGCTCGAACGTCAGCCCCGCCGTGTGCCGCAGCACCACAACCTCCCGCAAGTGCCTCGGCAGCGCCGCCAGCGCGGCCGTCAGCCCCGCCTCGCGCTGCGAGGCTCCAATCGCTCGACCGCCGTCGTGTTCGCGCTCGCGCACCGCTGCTCTTCTCGCCGCCCGCAGCATGTTCAGCGACTCTCGCCGCGTCATCTGCGCCAGCCACGCGCCCGGATCGCGCACCGCCCGAACCGATCGTCTATCCAGTTCCAGCACGCGGCAGAACACCGCCTGCACCGCGTCCTCGGCGTCGTTCGCGCCGCATCGCCGCCCCAGCACCGCCCGCGCAACCGCAACGAGCCGCGGCGCCTGCGCCTCCCACAGGCGCCGCGCCGACGGCTCGTGGCCCCGGTGCGTTCTCAGCAGCAGTGTGCACAGATCGTCCACTCGCTACCTCGCGGGCTTCACCGCCGTCCCCGGCGCCGGCCGGTACGCACGCACCTTCTGGAACGCGCTCGCCGTTTCGCCGCGCACCCGCCGGTCCGACTCGTACGCCTTCGCCACGCTGGCGCAGATGTGCTTCCCGATCGGCCCGTACCCGCCTCCCGTCGCCACCTGTCCCAGCGCGGCGAGCCGATCGACCGCGTCGGCCTTCTCCCACAGCTCGTACGCGTGCTCGTAGTACTCCACCGCGTGACCGACCGCAGCCGTCGCGTCCGCCTGCGACAGCGAGCGCAGCCGCGCCGCTTCCCCGGCTTCGATCCCTCCGGGCGAAACGAACCCGATGAATCGCTCCATCCCGTCTTTCGCGATCAGGTCCGAAAGCCACACCCTCACGATCGCTCCTTCCATCGCGATCGCTCGCCGCATGAAGAACGGATCGTCGTCGCCCAGCCGCTCGAACGCCGACACCAGGGCGGCCTTCCCCTTCTCGCCCACCTTCCCCTCGCTGACCAGCCGCTCCACGCCTTGGTTCGCCAGCGACGCGATCGATACCCCGACGAGACTGCCGATCAGCGTCCCGTCGTCGGCCACATGCCGCGCGATCCCGTACAGGGCGGCAAGCCGCGCAGCCGCCGCATCCGCCTCGCCCGCCTCCGCCAGTCTCACCGCATCGCTCGCGATCAGCCGCGCCGCCATCCGCATCTTCCCCAGGTGCGGCAGCAGCAGCTCGAACCCGTGGTCGAAATCCAGCCCGAAGTCGCACTCTTCCAGCGCGGCCGCGCGGCAGAACGTGTTGATCGCGCCCTGCAACTCCTCCAGCTTCTTCACGGCAGCCTCGCGCGTCATCACCGACTCGTCCCCGTCGAGCATCGCCGCCTTCAGGTCGCCGTCGTTGAAACTCGGCAAGCCGATGATCGCGCGGTAGTACACCAGCGCGGCGTTCGTCGGCCCCGCGGCGTGCAGGTCGTCCATCGTTCGGATCGTCGCCAGCGGGTCCGTCGGCGGCCCGCCCGCCCCCGCGCCAGCGCACACCCCGGCAAGCGCCACCACCGCCGACGCCGCCATCCTCGTGTAGCCCTTCATGGTGTCCTCCGTCCTGCCCGGATCGGGCCTTGGTTGTTCGCTCTTCCGCCCGTTGACCGGGCGTCACCAGGCAGGACACCGCGACCGCCTCTCCGTGTCACCATTCGCCCCGAATTCCTCCCAGATTCCTCGTTTCCTGCCTTCCCTACACTCCCGCCCATGCCCCCCGCGCACCCTCAGCCCGTCGCGCCGGCCGCAGCGACCCGTCTCGCCGCCGAACTCCGCATCGTCGGCGTCCTCCTCTTCACGCTCTTCACCTCGCTCAGTGCGCAGGTCGCCGTCCCGATGCCGCCCTTCGGCGTTCCGCAGACCCTCCAGACCCTCGCCGTCGTTCTCGCCGCCCTGTGTCTCGGCCCGCGGCTCGGCGTCGCCAGCATGGTCCTCTACTTCGTCGTGGGCGCGATCGGCGCGGGCGTCTTCGCCGAAGGCAGCGCGGGACTCCGCGTCATCCTCGGCCAGACCGGCGGCTACCTCCTCGGTTTCATCACCTGCCAGCCCGTCATCGCTGCGCTCGCCCGGCGCACGCGCGGCCCGCTCGCCCTCAACCTCGCCCTCGCCTCGATCGCCGGGCACGCCGTCATCTTCACGCTCGGCGTCCCCTGGCTCTACGCTGTCCGCAACGCCGACCCCGCAACCGCGGTCACTGCCCGCGAAGCCCTCTTCGGCGGCTTCGTCGTCTTCATCCCCGGCACGATCATCAAGACCGCACTCGCTGTCCTCATCGGTCTCTACATCGTCCCCCGCACACCGCGCTGACTCCTTGCCGTCTCCACGCTGCGCCCTCCACGCCTCCGCGTGAGATTCAGAATCCGCTCTTCGACTTGTAGATCACCTTCCCGTCACGGAACAGGATCGTCACCGTGCGCCCGTCCTCTTTCCACAGGTACTCCGCCCGGCTGTCCTGCTGCGAGCGCGACATCAACCCCGACGAATCGATCCCCACGCCCGCCGCCGCCTGCTTCTCGCCGTCCCCCAGGATCGAGAACACCTCGTCGATCGTCATCCCGTCCGCGATCGACTCGTAGTTATCCTCCGTCAGCCGCTGCTCGCACCCCGTGAGCAGCAGCGAGCACGCCACCGCCAACGCCGCCAATCCCCGTGAAACACGCATGACCGACCTCCTTTCCGGCCAGCATACCACAAGCGCTCGCACCACCCACGGAGCGACGGATCACACCCTTCCCTACTCCATCGACTCACCCGCAGCCCCCGAAGGGGGCGACAGGAATGCAGCAACGGGTGAAGCGGCGCAGCCGTGCAACCGTGGCTACGGTCTGACCCGCCGCGCTCGCTTCACCGTCACCGTCTCCGCCGGCACGTTCTGGAAGTCCTCCGACACCTCCCGCGTCGCGATCCCCGCGATGGCGTCCACCACGTCCATCCCCTCCACCACACGCCCGAAGACCGCGTACCCCGCGTTCCCGCTCACTTCGCGCGCGATGTCAAGCCGAGCGTTGTCCGCCAGGTTGATGTACCACTGCCGCGTCGCCGAGTCCGGCTCCGTCTCGCGCGCCATCCCGATCGTCCCGCGCTCGTTCTTCAGCCCGTTCCCCCACTCGTTCACGATCGGCTCGTGCGACGGCAGTTCCGTCAGGTCCGCCGTGTGCCCGCCGCCCTGGATCACGAACCCTGCCACCACACGGTGAAAGATCGTCCCGTCGTACGCCCGCTCGTCCACATACCGCAGGAAGTTCGCCGTCGAGATCGGCGCCCGCTCCCCGTCCAGTTCGAGCACGATCCTCCCCTTCGTGGTCTCGAGCGCGACGCGCGTCGCCCCCCCCGCGCCGCCGGTCTTCCCGCCCGATGCGCACCCGAGCGCGCACGCCGCCGCCACCACCATCGCCGCCGTCACCATCGACCGCATGATGCACACTCCTTGTTGCTGCTCCCGTCGCGCGATGATACCTTGAGGCAGCATCGCCCGGACTTCCCATGCCCAACGACCCGCACACCCTCGCCATCCTCGGCTACGGCCGCTTCGGCGCGGCCGTTGCCGACCTTGCGGAGTCCGTCGGCATTCGCCCCATCGCCTTCGATGCCGCCGCGCCTGTCCCCGCCGGCCGCAGCGCCGATTCACTCGCTGACCTCGCGCAGCAAGCACGGACCATCCTCCTCGCCGTGCCGGTCCCCGCGATCCCCGCCGCGCTCCGCGATCTCGCCCCGCGCCTGACGCCGGAGCATCTCGTCCTCGACGCCGGCAGCGTAAAACTCGCCCCTATAGCCGCGATGCGATCCGCGCTCGGCACGCGCGTCTCGTGGATCGGCACTCACCCGCTCTTCGGCCCCATCAGCCTCGCCCGCAACGAGCGTCCACTCCGCGTCGTCGTCTGTCCCAACGAACAGCACCCCGCCGCGCGCACCCGCGCCACCGCCCTCTATGAAAGCCTCGGCTGCGAGGTCATCGCGCAGGACGCGGACGCCCACGACCGGCTCATGGCCGAAACGCACGCCCTCGCCTTCTTCATCGCCAAGGGACTCATCGACGTCCGCGCCGGCGAGAACGCGGCCTTCGTCCCTCCCTCCTTCCACGCCATGCGCGCCGCCGTCGATGCCGTCCGAGGCGACGCAGGCCATCTCTTCTCCGTCATCCAGCGCGACAACCCCTACGCCCCCGCCGCGCGCCGAGCCCTCCTCGACGCCCTCGAACGAATCCACCACTCTCTCGCTGGCCACGACCCCCTCGACATCCCCACTCCGTAACCACTCCCCTCTCAACTCCTCTGCGCGCTCCGCGCGAGCCTCTCATTCCCTCCGCATCGGCAGCGACGGATCCCCGAACAGCATGAACTTCATCCCCTGGAAGAACACGCTCGCCGGGTACCAGCTCTCCGTCGGCACGATCGTCGCCAGCCCTTCGCGCTCGTAATAGAACGACACCGCGTGCGCCCAGCAGTCCCCCAGCCGCGCGCCATCGACCGTCGCAAGCCCGTCCACGAACCCGTCGATCAGCGTCAGCCCGCACGGCTGGCTCCCCGTGTTGCACCCGATGTACGCCACCGCCCCCCCCTCACCTGCACGCAGCAACTGTTCCCCAAGCCCCGTCAGGTTGAACTCACCCCGCGCATAGCACGCGGGCGGCGGCGGAGGCTCCGTGAACACCTGCCCGCTGTTCGTTCCCGCGTGCCGCGCGCCGTGCACGTCCTCATACGCCTCGTACGGCGGAAGCGTCGCGAACCGCGCCGTCGAGCACCCGGCCGACATCATCACCGGCAGCATCTCCCCGTTCCGCATCCGTTCCAGGCTCCCGACACTCAGGCAGTGCTCCCACAGGTCGTCGTTCCCGTGCCCCGCGTGCAGCACCAACCGAACCCCGCCGTTGATCAGGTCAACCAGCCCCGGCTCCGTCGGCCCCGGCACGCCGTACGCCTCACCCTCGTAGTACATCCGCTCGACGCCCCACGCAGGCTCCAGCCGCGCACGTACCGCCTCGAACCGCGGTCGCGCATCGATCCACCCGCCCACCATCACCAGCCCCGCACGCCCGAGCCACTCCCCCTCGCCCCGCTCGACCGCACGCTCGTGCCGCGCCGTCTTGGCCGCGACCTGCCGCGCCTCCTCAGGCGTGCTCACCGGCCACCGCCCCAGCCCGACCTCCGGCCGGTAGTCCACGCCGTCGAAGTTGATCGGGTCGTCCTTGTTCGTCTCTCCGCGCACCTCGCCGAAGTAGTGCGCGTGAAACCCGTCCGCTCGCCCGTTCCAGTCCTCGAACGATCCGTCCGTCTTTGCCAGGTCCGCGTAATAGAGGTCGCTCGGATAGAACGCGTAGTGGAACGCCGGCTCTGTCCACCGGTCGAGGACCATGTACCGCACCGGCATCACGTCCGCATCGCCCACCAGCAGCACGTACCGCACTCCACCCTCGCGCCACCGCTCGTAGAGAAACCGCTTCAGCCGCTCCGCGTCGTCCACGCCCTCGCCGGCGGCAAGGGCATCCTCGAGCGTGACGAGTCTCGTCGCCAGCCGCTCGCGCTTGAACTCGACGAACTCCCCGAGCGCATCCGCCAGCCCAGCCGGCGCGACGATCAACAGCCCATCCTCAGCCGCGGCCACCGCCGCAATCGAGGAGAGAAGTCCGCACACGAAGCCATGCCGTCTCTTCATGCAGCAATGATACAAACCCCGTTCCCCGGGAATCGTCGCATGTCCGTCGGCACCACCCCCTCACCACCGGGGCCGAACAGCACCGCGATACCCCCGGGCTCCTCCGCTACAGCGAAGTCGCCTGCAGCGTCAAACGCAACCTCGCCTCCAGCGCGTCTGACCGACCCCTATACTCGACCAACGCACGGGGCGCGGCCCCGAGTGCCTGGCGCCCGGTGCCCAGGGCCTCATCCGCCGCTGAGAAGCACCCGTAGAACCTGATCCGGTTCGTACCGGCGGAGGGAATGCGATGCAGCCATCGGACCCGCTCCACGTCCTCGCTCGCTTCGACCGCTGGGCCACCGAACGCCTCTTCGCCGCGTATCGCGCGCTCGACGACGCCGCCCTCGACCGCACCTTCGAGATCGGGCTCGGCTCCATCCGCAGAACTCTCGTCCACGTCGTCGCCAACATGGAGTGGTGGCTCGACCGCGCCGACAGCAGAGCGCCACGCCCCTTCAACTCTGAACCGTCGGTATCCTTGGATGCCATCATCGACCGGTACGAGCACGCTTGGGACGACCTCTCGTCGCTCCTCTCACGCTCAACCTCCGCTCGACTCGCCGAAGTCATCGCCAGCGACTTCGAGCAGCCCGACGGCAGTGTCGTCACCGTTCGCTTCATCAGGGCCGCCGTGCTCCTCCACGTCTTCAACCACGGCACGCACCACCGCGTCCAGTGCCTCAACATGCTCCGCAACCTCGGCGTAGCCCCGTTGCCGGAGATCGATCTCATCGATTCGACTCAGGAGACAGTCCATGCTCCCGACCGCTGACCCCCGCTTCTATCTCCCCGCGATCGGCGGCAATCCGGGGACTACGCCGAACACCACTACTCCGGGTTCGTTCGCAAATCCTCCGCGAGTCGGTACGCCCTGGGCCTACTCCTCCCCCGACACCCCCGGCATGCCTCCCCCCTCCCCCTACACCGCCTGGGACTTCCTCCCCGAAGGCTGGACCATTCAATCCGCACCCGACCACGCCACCGGCTGCGCGGGACACAACCACCCCGACATAGGCCGTTTCATTCGGGCTGTGCCTGCTCCCAACCTCAAGACGCGGGACGCAGCACTCACCGCTCCCCTCACCCAACTCGACCACGCCCGCCTCGGCCTCATCACCCCACAGATGCGCCGCGCCGCCGAGCGCGAGCCGCACCTCACGCCCGAGCAGGTCCGCGACGAGGTCGCCGCCGGCCGCATGGTCATCCCCGCCAACTTCAACCACCTCCGCCACCGCCTCGACCCCATGTGCATCGGCCGCGCCAGCCGAACCAAGGTCAACGCCAACATGGGCGCGTCCCCCATCTCCAGCGGCACCGCCGAGGAACTCGAGAAACTCGACTGGGCCGTCCGCTGGGGCGCGGACACCGTCATGGACCTCTCCACCGGCGGCGACCTCGACGAATGCCGCGAGGCCTTCTGCCGACATTCCACCGTTCCCATCGGCACCGTCCCCATCTACTCCATGATCATCGGCCGCCGACTGGAAGACCTCGACGAGGCCGCTGTCCTGGAGATGCTCGAACGCCAGGCCGCACAGGGCGTGGACTACTTCACCATCCACGCCGGCGTCCGTCGCGCGCACCTCAAGTACGTCCGCAACCGACTCATCGGCATCGTCTCGCGCGGAGGCTCCCTCCTCGCCAAGTGGATGCTCCACCACAACCGCGAAAACCTCATGTACGACATGTGGGACGACATCTGCGAACTGATGCGCCGCCACGACGTCACCTTCAGCATCGGCGACGGCCTCCGCCCCGGCGGACTCGCCGACGCCACCGACGACGCACAACTCGCCGAACTCGAAACACTCGGCGAACTCACCGAGCGCGCCTGGCGCCACGGCGTCCAGGTCATGATCGAAGGCCCCGGCCACGTCCCCTTCGACCAGATCGAGTACAACGCCAAAGTCCAGCGGCGACTCTGCCACGGCGCGCCCTTCTACGTCCTCGGACCCCTCGTCACCGACATCTTCCCCGGCTACGACCACATCACCTCCTGCATCGGCGCCACTGCCATCGCCTACCACGGCGCCAGCATGCTCTGCTATGTCACGCCCAAGGAGCACCTCGGCCTTCCCAAGCGCGATGACGTGAAGCAGGGCTGCATCGCCTACAAGATCGCCGCGCACGCCGCCGACGTCGCCCTCGGCATCCCCGGCACGCGCGACCGCGACGACCAGCTCACCAAGGCCCGCGCCGCCCTCAACTGGGAGAAGCACTTCGAGCTCGCCTTCGACCCCGACACCGCGCGCGCCTACCACGACGAAGACCTCGACGTCGATACCGACTTCTGCGCCATGTGCGGCCACGACTGGTGCTCCGTCCGGATCAGCAAGGAAATCCAGGACTTCGCCAGCGGAAAGGCCGAGGGCTTCGAACGCCTCGGCGGCCGCGACGGCACGACGCCCGGCGCGCCAAAGCGCTCCGCGCCACTCACCCCCGAACAACAGGAAATCCTCCGCCAACGAGGCGTCCTCACCCCCGACGAAATCCACAAACTCGCCGCCAAGAACAAGCCATCGGCCGCCGGGCATCAGGCACCAGACGAAGGGCGAGCCGCCGCCAAACTCTCCTGCCACAGCGACTACGCCGACGCCGAAACCGCCAAACGCCTCCAACGCGAACACCTTGTCAACGTGGACGTCCGCCCCGCCCTCGGCATCGCGAAGGAAGATCGGGTCATCTGAAAAACAGAGCGCATGTGCAACCCTGCTTGTGCCACCGGCGTCGGCCGCCCCCGAGCCGACATGGGTGCTCGGGCACCCAGCCTCTCCGTGGTGGCGCTTCGCCTGCTCATCTCCTCCTCGCGCAAGGGCTCACGCCGTCCGTATCATCCGTGCGCACCGCCGACGCACGCACGATGGAGCCGCACTCATGCACCCCGAAGCCCGCGCTCTCATCGCCTCCTGGTGGGACGAAGTCCTGACCGAAGGCCACTGGGCCGCGCCGTGGCGTGCCTCGATCGACGGCCTCACCGCCGAGCAGGCCGCCTGGTCCCCCGCGCCGGGCCGCCACTCGATCTGGCAGATCGTCCTGCACATGGTCTTCTGGCGCGAGGCTGCGCTCCGCCGCGCCCGCACCGGCGAACGCACCACGCCCGATGAGCGCGCCCGCCTCAACTTCCCCGAGATCACCGACCGCTCCGAATCCGCCTGGGCCGAGGCTCGGCAACGCCTCGACGACACGCACGCCCGCGTCGCCGGCGCCCTTCGCGACCCCGATCCCGCCAACGATGTTCTCGCCGAGTTCCTCCCTCACGACGCCTACCACTTCGGCCAGATCAACTACCTGCGCGCGATGCAGGGCATCCTGACCGTCGAGTGACGCCGCGCAAGCGAGATGCAATCGGGATGAGCCACCGACCCCCGGCCGCTCTGGCCCGTCGCCGGCACCCCGACGGGCAGGGCTTGTCCCTCACCTGCCTCGCTTCTCGCAGCCTCCTCCTCCACCGATCCCGGGTATCCTTCCTGCCCATGCGTCCGTGCGCCCCGCACCACCGCTTCGCGGCCTGCTTCACGCTCTGCCTTGCGTGCGCGTCGGTGGTTGCCCAGCAATCCACCTACGAACTCGACGAATCCGGCGACTGGGTCCGCACCCGCGCTCCGGACCCCGACTCCGACGAGGGCCGAATCGCGGAGGCACGACGCCTCCTCGCCGCCGGCGACACCAAGGCAGCCCGTGCCATCGCCGCAAGGTGGCTGAACGACAACCAGCGCTCCGACAGCCCTTGGCTCGCCGAGGCCTACCTCCTCCGCGGCGACGCCCTCACCGCGGCCGGCGATGAGTACAAGGCCCTTTACGACTACGAGATGGTCATCAACTCCTTTCCCGGTTCCGGCGCGTTCGCCGCCGCCGTCGAACGAGAACTCGAGATCGGCACACGCTACCTCCACGGCCTGAAGCGCAAGGTCTTCGGCCTCCGTATCGACAGCGGCAAGACCATCGGCGTCGAACTCCTCATGCGCGTCCAGGAGCGCCTCCCCGGCAGTGCGATCGCCGAACGCGCCGCTCTCGAACTCGCCGACTACTTCTACCGCGAACGCGAGCTCGAAATGGCCGCCGAGATGTACGGCATCTTCCTCACCAACTACCCCCAGAGCCAGCACCGGCGCAAGGCCATGCTCCGGCGCATCTACGCCAACCTCGGCCGCTTCAAGGGGCCGGAGTACGACGGCACCGGACTCGTCGAGGCGCGCGCCCTCATCGAAGACTTCCGCGCCGCCTACCCCGCCGATGCCGAGGATGGCGGCATCACCGAGGCCCTCCTCGCACGCATCGACGAGTCCGCCGCCGCCGAACGGCTCGCCGCCGCACGCTGGTACCTCGCCAGGGGCGACGGCGTCAGCGCGCGCATGTCCCTCAAACGCCTCGCGCGACGCCACCCGCACACCGTCGCCGCGACACGCGCCATCGCCGTCCTCGAACAGTACGGCTGGCTTGAACCCGCCGACCTCGAAGCCGGCGCGCCAGACCTTCCGTACTACGACGACGAGCCTGCCGAAGCGAATCCCCCGGCGGAGGGCGATCAGCCGTGACGCGCACCGCAGCCGTCGCCCTTGCCCTCATCGCCTGCGCGCTCGCCTGCGCCTGCTCCTCGGACCCGCGCTCCGGCTACGCCTTCGCCACGACTCACGATCCCCACGTGCGCACCATCGCCGTGCCCGTCTTCGAAAACCGCACCTTCTCCACCGGCATGGAAGCCCGCCTCACCGAGGCCGTCGTCAAAGAAATCCAGCGCACCACGCCCTGGCGCGTCGTCCGCTCCGGCGAAGCCACCACCACGCTCCGCGGCGCCATCACAGGCTCGGACCTCGAGAGCGTCACGCGCCAGCGCACCACCGGCCTCGTCCAGGAACAGGGTGTCCGCATCACCGTCGAGTTCGAGTGGATCGACAACCGCACCGGCCAGCCCATCGTCAGCCGCCGAAACTTCTCCTCGCTCGCCACGTTCGTCCCACACCGCGGCGTCCAGGAACGCCTCGAAGTCGGCCAGAACGAGGCCATCCGCGAACTCTCGCGCGACATCGTCGCCGAACTCCGCGCCAACTGGTGACCCCGGCGCACGGTCGAAGCGCAGCCTTCCAACGCCTACCGTTTCCCGTCCGCGGGTGAACCACCGACCGCTCCTGTCCGAAGAAGTCCTCGGAGACCTCGCCCAGATGCGTCCAGACCCGCCATCAGACCGCGCACAGGCGCCAAACCCGCTGAGCCACCCCATGGCCCAGCAGGGCGGCGGCCACGATGACCGTTCGCGCGATCAGAAGTCCGGCGGCCCTTCAGGCCCCGGCAAGCCTACCGGCACCCAGCCCAGCCGGGGCCTTTTCGGCCTCGTCTCCCTCCTCCTCATCGCTGTCCTCCTCTTCATGTTCCTCAACTCCCCCGGCGGCGGGCAGCAGATCACGCTCGCCCAGTTCGAGACCCACTGGGCCGACGGACAGATCGTCGAGGACAGCGTCGTCATCCGAAGCAACGCCGTCACCGCTCGACAGAAGCCCGGCCCCGACAGCCGTTCAGAGACCGCCCTCTCAGTCCCCTTCAACGCCGCCACCGGCGAGACCGTCACCAAACGCGTCCTCGAAATCACCGACAACCGCGCCAGAATCCAACAGCCTTCCGCATTCATGCCCTTTCTCCTCACCTTCGGCCCGCTCGTCCTCATCCTCCTTCTCATCTGGTTCTTCGTCATCCGCGGCCTCCGAAACGCCGGCGCAGGCCCCGGCGGGATGCTCGGCTCCTTCGGCAAGAGCCGACACCGCGTCATGAACAAGGAGATGACCGGCGTCACCTTCGCCGATGTCGCAGGCATCGACGAGGCCAAGGAAGAAGTCGCCGAGATCATCGAGTTCCTCCGCAACCCCCGCAAGTTCACCAAGCTCGGCGGGCGAATCCCACGCGGCGTCCTCCTCATCGGCGAACCCGGCTGCGGCAAGACCCTCCTCGCCAAGGCCATCGCGGGCGAGGCCGACGTCCCCTTCTTCTCCATCTCAGGCTCCGACTTCGTCGAGATGTTCGTCGGCGTCGGCGCAAGCCGCGTCCGCGACCTCTTCAAGAGCGCCAAGGAAAGCGCCCCCTGCATCATCTTCCTCGACGAAATCGACGCCGTCGGCCGCAAGCGCGGCTCCGGCTTCTCGCACGGCGGACACGACGAACGCGAGCAGACCCTCAACGCCATCCTCGTCGAGATGGACGGCTTCACACCCGTTGATGGCGTCATCGTCATCGCCGCAACCAACCGCCCAGACGTCCTCGACCCCGCACTCATCCGCCCCGGCCGCTTCGACCGGCAGATCGTCGTCCCCCTCCCGGACGTCAAGGGACGACTCGAAATCCTCCGCGTCCACGCCAAGAAAGTGAAACTCGGCCCAGACGTCGATCTCGAACGCCTCGCCCGCATGACCCCCATGTTCAGCGGCGCGGACCTCGCGGCCATCATCAACGAGGCCGCCATCGCCGCTACCATGCACAACAAGGACTTCATCGAGCAGGAAGACCTCGAAGAAGCCCGCGACAAGGTCAAGTTCGGCCGCGCCCGCAAGAGCCGCGTCCGCGAGGCGGAGGAGAACCGCGCCACCGCATACCACGAGGCCGGGCACGCCGTCCTCCAGGCCCTCCTCAAGGACGCCGACCCGCTCCACAAGGTCACCATCATCCCACGAGGGCAGGCCCTCGGCGCCACCTTCAGCCTCCCCGAGAAGGACCGCCTCGGCTACAGCCTGCGCTATCTCAAGGCCACCATGCGCGTTGCCTGCGGAGGCCGAATTGCCGAGCAACGCGCCGTCGGCGACGTCTCCTCCGGCGCGGCCATGGACATCTCGCAGGTCACCCGCCTCGCCCGCGTCATGGTCGAGGAGTGGGGCATGAGCGAACGCCTCGGCTTCGTCCGCTACGGCGCGGACGACCGCCGAGAGTCCTTCTTCCCCGAGCGCGGCTACTCAGAGGAAACCGCTCGCATCATCGACGACGAAGTCCGTCGCCTCGTCGACGAGGCCTACAGCGATGCCGAGCGAATGCTCAACGAAAACTGGGACAAGGTCGAGGCCGTCGCCCAGGCTCTCCTCAAGCACGAGACCCTCTCCGGCGACGAGGTGCATCGCCTCATGCGCGGCGAATCACTCGGCCGCTCGACCACCGCAGACCTCCTCGCCGCAGAAGCCCGCAAGCGTGCGCCAGGCGACCGCCCTGCCCCAGACCCGCGCACCGATACCGAAGGAGACGCCCCCCCCGGCCTCCTTCCGACTCCCGCATAACGCAACACGAAACAACGGGCCGCGACCGTGAAGGGGCGGTTCCTCCTCACGTGCGACTTCACTCCCCGGCAGCGATCGCGTTCGCACTCGATGCCGGCGTCCCCCCCCGAACGACAACCGCCCACCGCGTCAGGCCGGTCGCGACCAGCGCGTTCCACAGCACCGCCGCGCCGAAGACGGTCACGCCAGACCGGTCCGGCATGATCGTGAGCAGGGAGCAAGCCACCGCGCCGAACGCCGCCAGCAGCAGGACGGTCCCCGAACCTGTGAGCGCAAACAGAGCAACGGCCATCGCCAGCGAGGTCGTCGCCACAGCGAAACTGATCGGGATCATCGGGATCACCGCTTCGGGCAACCCACCCAGCGGCAGGCTCCACGTCTGGATCGCGAGTTCGATCGCGCCGACCCACTCGGGGAACCAGACACCGAACGTCGCCCCCAGCGCGCCGATCGCCAGCGCGGGAGGGTCCAGCAGACGACGCGCCACCGTCATCGCGCCGAAGAACACCGCCGCGAACCCCAGCCCCAGCGACATCGCCGCCTGTTCCGGCGACGTATACGTCAGCCCGATCCAACCCGCGTGCGCCACCAGCCCCGCCAGGCTCATCCAGATCAACGCCAGCGCGCACGAACGCATCGACGACGACCAGCGCGCCTGCCTCGCCGCGCGCCGCGCCCGTGCCTCTTCCCGCTCCGCCTGCTGGCGGTACGGGTCGTCCCGCATCTCCTCGATGCGTTTGCGAAGACGTTCGCACTCTTCCTCGAGTTCGCTGCAGCGTGCCTCCGCACGTTCCGCCTCGCCCGGCGCTGCCTGCCCGTCCGCCGCCGTCTCCGCCGCGCGCGCCCGCGCTGATGCCAGTTCCGCCCGCGCGGCCTCCAACTCCGACACCGCCGTCTGACGCTCCGCCTCCAGCGCGGCACGCCGCTCCTCCAGTTCCCGCGTCAGTTCCGCGATCCGCCGCGCACGCTCCGTCAGCTGCCGCTCGCGCTCGGCCGCCTCCGCCTCGCGTTGCTCCAGCGCGGCACGCTCCGCCTCCTGCTGCACGTGAATCCGGCGGACCTCTTCGAGCCGCCCCTCGATCGTCGAGACGACCTCGAGAATGCCCTCCGCGTCCAGCCCCGGCGCCTCCCCCTGCGCCCGCTCGACGCCGTCCACCGCACGCTCGTGGTCTGTGTTGTTCGTTGAAGCCATCGCGCTCACCCGCGGCAAGGGTTCCCGGTGCGCACCGCCGCCGCCCACTCCGGCCCGGCGCCTCATCGTGGTATCGGCACGCCCCGCCCCGCCGAGCATCCCCGGGCCGCGAACCCGCGTAGACACTGACGATCGTGCGGGCTGTGCCGATCGCGCCGACGCCCTCAGGCCAGCACGTTCGCGATCACCTCGCCCGCCCGCGAGACATCATCCGCCGTCACGTCCAAGTGCGTTACGGCACGAATCCTGTGCGGCCCCTCCGACAGCACGCCCACCCCCGCCTCCCCGAGCCGCGCGCACACCGCATCCGCCCCGCCGAATCGCGGATCGACCCCGAAATACACGAGATTCGTCTCCACCTCCGCCGGATCGACCGACACCCCCGGAACCCGCGCCAGCCGCTCCGCCAGCGCGCGCGCTTTCGCGTGGTCCTCCCCCAGCCGCGCCACGTGATGATCCAGCGCATACAGGCACGCCGCCGTCAGAATCCCCGCCTGCCGCATCCCCCCCCCGAACATCTTGCGGAACCGTCGCGCCCGCGCGATCGTCCGCTCATCGCCCGCCAGTGCGCTGCCCACCGGCGCGCCGAGGCCTTTGCTGAAGCAGGCCGACACCGTGTCCGCCAGCGACCCGTACTCCGCCAGCGGTACGCCGGACACCACGTGCGCATTCCAGATCCGCGCCCCGTCAAGGTGCAGACGCACGCCCAGCCTCAGACACTCCTCCCGCACCGCTCGCAGTTGCTCCAACGGCCACACCCGGCCCCCGCCCCGGTTGTGCGTGTTCTCCACCGCCACCAGCGCGGACGGTCCGTAGTGCGCGTCCCGCGGCCTCACGCACCCCCGCACCTCCTCCGCGGTGAAGGTTCCCCGTGGCCCTTCCGCATAGCGCAACGTCACACCCGACAGTGCGGCCGGCGCGCCGCTCTCGTACAGCGACACGTGGCTCTCCGGGTGCGTGATCACCTCGTCACCCGGCTCCGTCTGCGCGCGGATCGCCAGCTGGTTCGCCATCGTCCCGGACGGTACGAACACTGCCGCCGCCTTCCCGAACAGCCCCGCGAACCGCTCCTCCAGCAGGCGCACCGTCGGGTCGTCCCCGAACACGTCGTCGCCCACCGGCGCCTCCGCCATCACCCGGCGCATCGCCGCCGTCGGCCGCGTGATCGTGTCCGAGCGAAGATCGATCACGCGCGTCACCCTCCGGGCCGCACTCCCGCGGCTCGAGACGAGCATATTCCACCGCCCCCGACGCCGGACAATCGCCGATATTTGATTCACCGACCCGCGCGCCGATAGTGTCGGATAAACGCCCGTAACGCAGACGGAGGCCGGCCGATGCCACGCAACCCCTTCAACTCCCGCAGCACCCTCCGCACCTCGGCCGGCGAGTTCGTCTGGTACGACCTCGGCGCCCTCGAACGCGCCGGACTCGCGCGCATCGAACGGATGCCGTATTCCGTCCGCGTCCTGCTCGAATCCGTCCTCCGAAACGTGGACGGCTTCATCGTCACCCAGGACGACGTCGCCGGCCTCGCCGGGTACGACGCCTCTAGGGTCGATCCCGTCGAGATGCCCTTCATGCCGGGCCGCGTCGTTCTGCAGGACTTCACCGGCGTCCCCTGCGTCGTCGACCTCGCCGCCATGCGAGACGCCATGAAGCGACTCGGCGGGGACCCCGCCCAGATCAACCCCGCCGTACCCTGCGACCTCGTCATCGACCACTCCGTCCAGGTCGACGACTTCGGCACCCGCGTCGCCCTCACCATCAACGCCCAGAAGGAGTTCGAGCGAAACAACGAACGCTACCGCTTCCTCAAGTGGGGGCAGGAGTCACTCTCCAACTTCAGAGTCGTCCCGCCGGCCACCGGCATCGTCCACCAGGTCAACCTCGAGTATCTCGCGCAGGGCGTCCTCACACGCGCGCAGGACGACGGCGCCACCGCTGTCTTCCCGGATTCCCTCGTCGGCACCGACAGCCACACCACCATGATCAACGGCCTCGGCGTCCTCGGCTGGGGAGTCGGCGGCATCGAGGCCGAGGCCGTCATGCTCGGACAGCCTGTCTACATGCTCACCCCCGAGGTCATTGGCTTCAAACTCAAGGGGCGACTCCCCGAAGGCGCAACCGCCACCGACCTCGTCCTCACCGTCACCCAGATGCTCCGCGAGTTCGGCGTCGTCGAGAAGTTCGTCGAGTTCTTCGGCCCGGGCATGGCCGAACTCTCCATCCCCGACCGCGCCACCATCGCCAACATGGCGCCCGAGTACGGCGCTACCGTCGGCTTCTTCCCCGTTGACCAGAAAACCCTCGACTACCTCCGCTTCACCGGCCGCGACGAGGCGACCGTCGAACTCGTCGAGAAGTATTGCAAGGCCAACCGCATGTTCTGGACCCCCGGCTCGCCCGATCCGGTGTTCACCGCGGTCCTCGAACTCGACCTCTCCACCATCCAACCCTCTCTCGCCGGTCCGCGCCGTCCGCAGGATCGTGTCCTGCTCGCCTCCATGAAGGCCCAGTGGCGCAAGGACCTCGTGGACACCTTCGGCAAGAAGGCGCCCGGTGAAAGCGTCAACCTCAACGAGTGGGCCGGAGAGGGCGGCCAGTCCAGGGGCGCGCCCGTCAATCCCGAAAAGGCCGCCCAGGGCAACAACCACGGCGAGCACGGCGTCCGCGTCACCCTCACCGAAGCAAGCCGACCCGAGAAGCCCGGCCAGGAAGTCACCCTCCGCCACGGCTCCGTCGTCATCGCCGCCATCACCAGCTGCACCAACACCAGCAACCCCGACGTGATGATCGCCGCCGGACTCGTCGCGCGCAAGGCCCGCGCCCTCGGCCTCAAGCGCAAGCCGTGGGTCAAGACCAGCCTCGCCCCGGGCTCCAAGGTCGTCACCGAGTACTTCGACAAGGCCAACCTCACCCCGGACCTCGACGCTCTCGGATTCCAAACCGTCGGTTACGGCTGCACCACCTGCATCGGAAACTCCGGCCCCCTCCCCCCCGAGATCGAGGAAGCCGTCAGGAAGGGCGACCTCGTCGTTGCCAGTGTCCTCAGCGGCAACCGCAACTTCGAGGGCCGCGTCCACCCCTCGGTCCGCGCCAACTACCTCGCAAGCCCCCCCCTCGTCGTCGCCTACGCCATCGCCGGCACCGTCGATCTCGACCTCACGCGCGAGCCGCTCGCCCGTACCCAGGACGGCCGCGATGTCTTCCTCCGGGACCTCTGGCCCACGCACGCCGAGGTGCAGGACGTCAAGAACGCCTGCGTCGCCCCCGACCAGTTCCGATCGAAGTACGGCGCGGTCTTCACCGGCAACGACACCTGGAACAAGGTGCCCGTCAGCCGAAGCGAACTCTACCCGTGGGACGCGAAGTCCACCTACGTCCAGAACCCGCCCTTCTTCGAGGGCATGAGCGAGTCCGCACCGGGCGCGACCCCCATCCGCCGCGCCCGCGTGCTCGCCTACCTCGGCGACAGCGTGACCACGGATCACATCTCGCCCGCAGGCTCCATCGCCGAGAACTCACCCGCAGGACAGTACCTCCTCTCCCTCGGCGTGCGCAAGCAGGACTTCAACTCCTACGGCGCGCGCCGCGGCAACGACCGTGTCATGACCCGCGGCACTTTCGCCAACGTCCGCGTCCGAAACCGCATCGCAGCCGGGCAGGACGGCGCGATCCCGGAGGGCGGGTGGACCCGCGACTTCACCCGCGGCGCAACCCTCACCGACGCACCCGTCTGCTGGATCTTCGACGCCGCGGAACGCTACAAGGCCAAGAACGTCCCCCTCGTCGTCCTCGCGGGCAAGGACTACGGCATGGGCTCCAGCCGAGACTGGGCCGCCAAGGGCGCGTACCTCCTCGGCGTCCGCGCCGTCATCGCAGAGTCCTTCGAACGCATCCACCGCTCAAACCTCGTCTTCATGGGCGTCCTCCCGCTCGTCTTCAAGGACGGCCAGAGCGCATCCTCCCTCAGCCTCCGCGGCGACGAACTCTTCGACATCCACCTCCCCGACCCCATCGACCCGCGCTGCGACGTCCCCGTCACCGCCACGCGCCCCGACGGCTCCGTCGTCAGTTTCACCTGCCGATGCCGCATCGACACACCCATCGAAGCCGAGTACTACCGCAACGGCGGCATCCTCCACACCGTCATCCGCAAGAAACTCAACGAAGCAAGAGCCGGCGCGGGCGTCTAGCCCTTCTCACCCTCTCTCCTCGGCCCATCCGAGATCAAGGACAAATCACTTCCGAAGCCTCTTCGCCCCGAAGGGCCGGACGCCAGGGATCAGGCATCTCCCCGCCTTGACCCTGAAAGGGTCGCCACGCCGTCCGTTCCACGCAAGCCACCCCCCCCTTTCCCCGAACGACGCCGCCACGCTTCATCACAACACCTCCCGCGGGGGGCACACCGGCGAATCGGTTACCATCCCGCGTGCTTCCCGGAGACGCCCGATGACCCGGCTCCCGCTCAGGCTCCGCGCCCGTGTCCGTCGCCTCAAGCGCCCTCCTCGCGGCTCGCCGCCCGGCCTCATCCAGGCCCAGCCCGATGCGCCGCGACCGAGCCTTCGCGTCATGCGCTACACCGAGCAGAGCCTCGACGAGAGCAGGCCCGCCTCGCCCGACGCCCCCACGCCGACTCACGAAGCGAAGGTGACCTGGCTGAACGTCGACGGCCTCGGCGACGCCGCCGTCATCCAGCGCATCGGCGAGGCCTACACCCTCCACCCCCTCGCGCTCGAAGACACCGTCAACGTCCACCAGCGACCGAAAGTCGAGGAATACACGGACGTGCTCTACCTCGTCGTCCGCATGCCGCGCGAAAGCAGCCCGGGCGGCGCGCTCGACACCGAGCAACTCTCCATCTTCCTCGGCCGCTCCTTCGTCATCACCTTCCAGGAGCACGAGGGCGACTGCCTCGAACCCGTCCGCGAACGCATCCGCCGCGGCCAGACCCGCGTCCGACGCTCCGGACCCGACTTTCTCGCGTATGCCGTCATCGACGCCGTCCTCGACGCCTACTTCCCCCTCCTCGAAGCCTTCGACGATCATCTCGAACGGCTGGCGGAAGAAGCCGCGACGAAGCCCTCCGAGCAGACCATCGTGCGCCTCCAGCAGGTCAAGCACGACCTGCTCACCATCCGCCGCGCCATCTGGCCGCTGCGCGACGCGCTCACCCAGCTCTACCGAGGCGAGCACGAGCTTATCCGACCGGAAACCAGACCCTTCATCCGCGACGCCGCCGACCACGCCTTCCAGATCATGGACCTCGTCGAGACGCAGCGCGAGATCGCCGCGAGCCTCGTGGACCTCTACCTCTCCACCATCAACGTTCGCATGGGCGAGGCCATGCGACTCCTCACCATCATCGCCACCATCTTCATCCCGCTCACCTTCGTCGTCGGCATCTACGGCATGAACTTCGACCCCGAAGCCTCGCCCTGGAACATGCCCGAACTTCGCTGGCGGTTCGGCTACCCCGTCGTCATGCTCGCCATGGCCGCCATCGCCGTCGCCATGATCGTCTGGTTCGCACGAATGGGCTGGCTCCCGAAACGCCCCCCGAAGCGCCGCCGCGATCAATCACCACACTGACCCCTTCTCCCGTCCCCTCCCCCATCCGACCCGTGCTCCTCGCACATGTGCCATTTGCCCATTTGCTATTTGCCATTTGTCACCTTCAGCCCCACGATCCCCGCCACGATCAGCCCGATGAAGAGAAGCCGAGCGGGCGTGACAGGCTCCTTCAGGAACGCGACGCCGAGCGCGGCCACGCCGACAGTGCCGATCCCCGTCCACACCGCGTACGCCGTGCCCGCGGGCAGGTCCTTCATCGCACGCGAGAGCAGGTAGAAACTCACGATCATCAGCGCGATGGTGAGCAGGCTCGGCCGCAGCCGCGTCCAACCCTCCGACTGCTTCATGGTGAACGCCCACCCCGCCTCGAACAGCCCCGCCACGAAGAGCATCGCCCACGCCATCGTTCGCCTCCCCGTCCGCCGCGCCGCGTCGCCGGGCGGGCGTTGGTGTGTCGGGCACAGGCTATCGTGCGCGCACCCGCACCGCCGAGGAGGCCGATCATGCCCGCGCTCCCGAGCCGACTGGACCGTCTCGACGCCGCCATCGCAGGCTGGATGGACCGGCACGGGCACGGCGCGCACCGCATCACCCTCGGCGTGTACTTCGCATGGATGGGCCTGCTCAAGGTCTTCGGCCTCAAGACCGGTTCCTCGCTCCTCGCCCACACGATCTACCTCGGCTCACCCGACGTGATGGTGCCCGCGCTCGGCTGGTGGGAAGCGGCGATCGGCATGACGCTCATCGTGCGCAGGCTCAATCGGCTCGCACTCCTGCTCCTCGCCATCCGCCTGCCGGGCACGTTCCTCGCGCTCGTCCTGCGCGCCGACGTCTGCTTCGACCACGTCCCCCTCGGCCCGACACCGGAGGGGCAGTACCTCATCAAGGACCTCATGCTCTTCGCGGCGGCAATGGTGATCGGCGGCACGGTGCGCAGGCGCGACCCGGTGTGATGCCTGCCGACCAACGCGCGAACACTCCTGCGAACATGACCCCTCCACATCGTCAAACTTCCCGCGTGGCGCGTGCGCCGGGCGTGTTCCGAGCCGAACCGGGTAAACACCCTGCCGGGGCGCTGCGTATTGATCTCAACGAAGCGGCGGGCAGCGTGCCCGCCCGCATGTGAGTGGGATCGAGACAGCCAGGGAACTCCGTCGGATGCGTGAACGGCGCGATTGGTGCGCGCGTGCCGCACCTCGGCCGGGCATGATCCGGCGACTGGAGACTCGCAATGAAGCGAACGAAAGTGCTCACGGGCGTTCTGGGTGGAGCGGCGATCGGCGCGGCCGTGCTGGCGGGCTACCCCGAGTCAGGAGGCTCGGGCGCTCCGCCCTCCATCGAGGGCACGTACCGGCTCGTCATGCGAGAACTGCCCGACGGCACGGTGCTCCGCGCGCCCGAGATCGACGGTCTCCTGACCTTCACGCGGCAGTACCGCAACATGAACGCCTACTGGACGACGAGCGACGGCGAGGTCCACTCCATCTCGTCCATCGCGCGCTACACCATCAACGACGAGAACTACTCCGAGGAGAACATCCACTTCCTCGTCTTCAACTCCGCCGACCAGCCGGTGCGGGACGCCGAGCGGAACACGGCCACCGCGCGGGTCGAGCGCGATGGCGAGGCGGTGACGTTCGACCTTCCGCTGCGCGGTGAGATGCGGCTGACGTTCAAGAACCGCACGATCACCGCGTCGCGCGAGGGTGAGTTCATCGACCACTGGCAGCGTGTCGAGTAGGCAGGACGGTCTCTCTCCGGGCTGCCGCGCGCGGGGAACCCGTCGCGCGACGGCGGCTCCCGGGCGGCCCCGGGCACGAGCGGGGCTGCCCCACGGGGCGCGGGCGATCCTTCCCCCGCGCCCCTTTCGCGCGCAGGCGGGATGTCTGGTATGCTTTCTCACGCTGTCGCCTCGCGGGTGTACGCCCGCGGGTCGCGCCGCCGAGAGGAGCCTGCCATGAAGCCTGTAACGCTCGCCGTTCTTGTCGCCGCGGCCTGCACGCCCGTGATCGCGCAGCCGGCCGCGGTTGGTCCCGCTGAGACGCTGCTGACGGGGGCGGAGGGGATGAAGCACTGGCGCGGGTACAGGAAGGACTCGTTCCCGGCGTCGGGGTGGACGCTGAGCGAGGGCGTGCTGACGCACGCGGTCGGCGGCGGCGGGGGCGACATCATCACACGCGAGCAGTTCGGGGACTTCGATCTCGTGTTGCAGTACCGTGTCGCGCCGCGGGCGAACAGCGGGATCATCTACCGGGTCGTGGAGCGCGGCGACTATACATGGCAGACGGGGCCGGAGTTCCAGGTGCTGGACGATCACGGGCACAACCTCGCGGGGAACCACCCGCACTCGGCGGGCGCGCTCTACGACCTGTTCACACCGGCGGAGGGGAAGCTGTCGAAGCCCGCGGGCGAGTGGAACGACGCGAGGGTGGTGATCCGCAACGGGGTGATCCAGCACTGGCTGAACGGGGTGAAGGTCGTCGAGGTCCGGGCGTTCAACGATGACGGGTCGCCCACCGCCGAGTGGGCCGGCGCGATCAAGCGGAGCAAGTTCGCGCAGATGCAGGGGTTCGGTGTCCAGCCGCGCGGGCACGTCGCGCTGCAGGACCACGGGGACGAGGTCTCGTTCCGGAACGTTCGGGTGCGTGATCTCGGCGCGCGGATGCCCGGGGAGGTTGCGCTCTTCAACGGTCGGAATCTCGACGGGTGGACGGTGGTCGGGACAGAGGCCGACAGTGGGACGTGGACAGTGCGCGACGGCGTGCTGCTCTGCACCGGCGATCCGGCCGGGTACATTCGCACGAACGAGGCGTATACGAACTTCATCCTGCGGGTCGAGTGGCGGTGGGATCCGGAGACCAGGCAGACCGGGAACAGCGGGGTGCTGGTCCGCGTCGTCGGTGAGGACAAGGTCTGGCCGCGTTCGGTCGAGGCCCAGTTGCACGCCGGGAACGCGGGCGACTTCATCTGCATCGGGGGGACGGAGGTCGTGGGTGATCCCGCGCGGACGAGCGGGCGTCGGATCGTGAAATCCCACGCCGCGGAGAGGCCCGCGGGCGAGTGGAACGAGTACGAGATCGTCGTCAACGGTGGCGAGATCACGCTGATCGTGAACGGTGAGACCCTCAATCACGCGACCGGTGCGGAGGTCGTGGCCGGGACGATCGCGCTGCAGTCGGAGGGGACGCCGATCCAGTTCAGGAACGTGAGGCTGGTGAGGTTGGATTGAGGGGGAGCGAGCGAGTGCGGTGATCGAACGGGGCCTGCCGGGCCACGCCCCGGTTTGAGAGTAGCCGGGATCGATTCGCTCAGGGGCTGCTCCGGGGGAGGATGTGGAACGAAGGAGTTGCGCGGCGGCGCGGCGCGAGGTTTCGCGGCGTCGCTGGACGATGGCCGGGGGGTCGAGCCGCCGGCCGGGTTCCTCGACGGCGAGGCACTCG